>NZ_LYUY01000039.1:0-11663 GCF_001675785.1 Wolbachia endosymbiont of Nomada ferruginata | reverse complement strand
AGCATGATTTACGCCAAATACATTAAGTTTTTTGTCATTAATCCACTGCAGAGATTGCGAAGATAAATAAATAGCTTCAGTTTCATGATAAGGGGACTGGCGAAGTTTGTAAAGTAACTTTTGCATTTAATTTAAAGTAAAAAAAACAGAAATGTTTTGGTTTGAGGTTTAATTGCCGGAATTTACAATTGGGAGTTGCCTGTATGAGCTTTGAAAGAGGTACTATTCATTTGATAATTCAAAAAACTTGAAAGAATAAAGATAGCTATTGAAATTATCTTGATTTACATCAGTTATCCAAGTTTGACATTGAATACTTAACACTTCCTCCATTAACGCCTTTCTGTAATGTTTATCCAGATGAGACATTATATCATCAAGTAGAAGAAGTGGTGCCTTATTGTAATGAATACACCTTGCTTTTACACTGGATAAAATAATAGAAAGCAGTAATAACTTTTGTTCTCCAGTGGAGCACAGATTTATTGGTACGTTTCTTTTTTGACAAAAAACCCGAAAATTATCGTTATGCACACCAAAGGTTACTCTACCAGTCAATGAATCTTTTTCTCTGTTTTCCTTTAGACGATTCTGAAAATATTCTGCAGTATCGTCCAAAGTTAGCTGGCTGCTGAATTTCAAACTTGCCTTCGGAAAAAACTCACTGGAATGGTTATCAATTGTGTCTTGTAGTGTCTTTAAAACAGACGATCGCATACGTAAAATACTAACTGCATTAACGGCCATTATGTTTTCAAGACTAGAGAGCCAATTTTCGTCCAAGGTGTTCTCTCTCAACAGTTTACTTCGCTCACGTTTAGCTTTTCTGTGTTTCATGTAGCAGCAAGTGTAATTTTCCTCAAACAGTGAGACTATACGGTCTAAAAATTTTAATCTGTCACTTGGAGAATTAAGAAGAACATAGTCCATTTGTGGAATCAGCCATATTACATTGGATATCTTATACAAAGATGAATAACTCAATTGCGTTTTTCCATCAATTTGTATTAGTTTCTTATCAAAACTCTTTGCGATACCAATTGAATTAAAATCCATCCCATTAAAAAAATCATAGTGCACTACCCAATCTTCATTACTGAATCTATTTTGTATCTCACTGGCTTTTGCTTTTTTCATTCCATTGCTTTTAGCAAGCAACGAGATTGCTTCAAGTATATTAGTTTTACCAATACCGTTTTTGCCAGTTATTACAACTGAGCTATCATCTGAATCCAGTTCAAAGTTTGAGTGGCTACGAAAATTATGTAATTTCAGCTTTTTTATGTAGCAATGGGTAGCCATTAACCTATTCTTTAGTTTATATTCTCTTTACTTCTTCCAGAACCTCATCAACATGTCCACTAACTTTTACATTTTTCCAGATCTTCACTATTTTACCTTTTTTATCTATTAAAAAAGTAGTGCGTTCTATTCCCATATACTTTTTGCCAAACATACTTTTCTCTACCCAAACACCATATTTTCCCAACATTTCAGCATTCTCATCAGAAACTAAAGAAAACGGCAGAGAATATTTTGCTTTGAAGTTAGTGTGACATCTAACACTATCTTTTGATACACCAATTATCACTGTGTCAAGGAAAGAAAAATCATCTATTTTATCTCTAAAGCCTTTTGCCTCCATTGTACAACCCGGAGTATCGTCTTTAGGATAAAAATAAAGAACTACATTTTTTTTATCAAAAAATTCACTCAGTGATAAATTTTCACCAGAATCTGCTGGCAAGCTAAAATCGGGTGCATTATTTCCTACTGCTAATTCCATACCTTGCTCCATTAATAACACTTCCATCTATAGTAGTATATTGTAGTCAGAGTATCAAATTTTATATATAGCTAACAGATAAGATTCTTGATGGGGGCTTATTGATGAATTTCTGCCTACCTTCTCGGCTTGCCGCTTTTGATAAAGTGTGGTTTTCGTCTGATGTAAGGCCATATCAAATAGATCCTATTAAAAATCAATCGAATCTTCACATGTTTGTTCTTCATAAAAGAAGTTCAATGTTATCGTAGTACCAAGTTTCGCTTCACTTTTAATGTCAAAAGTTCCACCCATTAACTCTACTAATTTCTTGCTTAGCGGTAATCCGATGCCCGTACCTTCGTTTCTATACCCCGAATCTGCTTGGCCAAAAACAGACATAACTTTATATATGTCCTGCTGCATTATTCCTATTCCATTGTCATGAAACTCAATAGTTAATAAGTTTTTTTCTATATTTTCTTTTATCACCATTCTTATTAAACCATCTTTGGGAGTAAACTTGATTGAGTTTGATAATAAATTTATTATAACTTGTTTCATTCTCTTGGGATCTGCAATGACTAATAATTGTTTATTAGTCATCTCTTTTTTTAAATTAATCCCGGCTTCTTTTAATTTAGGTAATAGCATATTTACGCATGAATCCATTATTTTGTTCAGGTTAAACTTCACTTTTTCTACTGTTAAACTACTTGATTCAGCTTTAGAAAAATCGAGCACATCATTAATTAAGGTAAGTAAGTGTGTTCCTGCATTATATATATCGTCTGCATACTCCTTGTATTGAGAATTATCCATTGAACCTAAAGTTTTATTTTTGATCAACTCCGCAAATCCAATAATAGCATTAAGAGGTGTGCGTAATTCATGTGTAACGCTTGCAAAAAACTTTAGCTTGTTTGCATTTTCTTGCTCTAATGTCTCTTTTATCTGCTGTAATTCAATGTTAGTTTTATGTTGCTTGGCTAGCATTTGGGTATTAGAAAAGTGCAAATAGAACATTATTAATATTAAGATTATTAATAATAGGCCCAAAAATGTTAAAAACAGGCCATATGCTATAACATAAGAATTATTGTAGTTTCGAAGAATCTTCAAAAAAAACGACGGTTTAACGCTATTTTCATGGAATATAGGGAAAATAGAAGTTGATGTATTTCCTGTAGTATAAAATATTTCTTGGTTACTTAATAGTTTATCAATTTCATCGTTTGTAAGTAACTGTTCATAATCATAATCTTGAGTGTTAAAATTACTGAATATTATTCTGCCGTTTTGATCATACAGTATTAAGCTGAAATCCTTTACTTTGCTCACTGATTGTAATAATTCAGCACGTAGTTTTACTAGTTGGTTTATGTAGTCAAAATTTTTGTATTTAATGTGATGCTTTTCTATTAGTAAATAATGGTATTTTTTTATTATGCCATTTTCCAGTACGCTTTTTAAGTTTACACTTGAATCACGGTAAGAAGAAAGGAAATTACTCCTTAGTAAATGATTACAATATATCACACTGAATAAAATCATAAAGATCGATGAGAGTAATACAATAACTTTTGTGTATTTGTTTTTCTTCAACGCAGAAAACATCAATTTACCTAGCTTATACATATCCTTCTTATTGTGAAACAACGGTTTTTATGTTATTAATAATAAAATTTAGCATATAATATTTTATGACAATTTCTCCTATTTTGCCAGTTTATTCTCCTGTTAATATAAATTTTTCTCATGGCAAAGGTATCTACCTATATGATGTTGATGGTGAGCGCTACGTAGATTTTCACTCCGGAATAGCCGTTAGTAGCTTAGGTCACACTAATTCGCGATTAATTAGTGCTCTTAAATTGCAAGGAGAAAAATTATGGCATATATCAAATACCTATAATATACCTGCTGCCAATAATTTTGCAGAAAAATTAATAAACAATAGTTTCGCTGACACTGTATTTTTCTCAAATTCTGGATCAGAGGCAGTAGAATGTGGACTTAAGATTGCTAGGATCTATCAAAATGGAAAAGGCAATAAAAATCGTCACAGAATTTTAACATTTCATGGTGCATTTCATGGAAGAACCTTTTTAACTTGTGCTACAAACGATAAACAGAAATTTTCTGAATTACTAAATCCCTACATTGATTGGTGTGATAACATCGAGCCCAATATTGAGAGCGTAAAGAAAGCAATTTCAAGTGGTATAGGCGTTATATTAATAGAACCAATACAAGGGCAAGGTGGTATCAAAGTAATGAATGAAGTCTTTATGAAAGAACTAAGAAGGCTGTGTGATGAAAATGACATATTGTTATTTTTTGATTGCGTACAATGCGGTGCTGGTAGGACAGGAAAATTATTCGCATACGAACATATAGGAGTGGAACCTGATATATGTGCTCTTGCAAAGGGAATAGGCGGGGGGTTTCCGCTGGGGGCTTGTCTTGCAACTGAAAAGGCTGCTAAATATATGGCAGTTGGTATGCACGGTTCCACTTTTGGTGGCAATCCGCTTGCAACCTCAGTAGGTAATGCTGTGCTCGAAGAATTGCTCAGCCCCGGCTTTTTGAAAAATGTTGAAATTAGAGGTAAATACTTAAAAAATAAACTAGAAGACTTAGCAAGTAAATTTCCAATAATAGAGGAAGTAAGAGGGAAAGGGTTAATGCTTGGAATAAAAGTGAAAGCAGACAATCAAAAGTTTGCAGAAGAGTTAAGTCATCGCGGCTTGCTTACTGTTGGGGTAACATCAGATAACGTTGTGAGAATTTTACCTCCACTCATTATCACCGAAAAAGAGATTGATGAAGGCATCGAGATTTTGACTCAATATTTATCTGAGAAATCTTCTGATTAGATACTTGCATTAATATGAACGACAATCTGGTATGCTTAGGAATTATTACCTCTCCTCACGGAATTAAAGGAGCTGTTAAAGTAAAAACCTTTACTGAAAAGCCTGAAAATATCTCCTTATATGGTAAGCTAATAAGTGGTGATGAGAATTATAAAATAGACTCAGTATCCGTCATAGGTGATAATTTAGTAATAGCTACAATAAGCGGAGTAAATTCCCGTAATGAAGCAGAGCTTTTAAGGAATAAGAAGCTATATATAGAAAGAAGCAAGTTACCAGAGCTAAATGATGAGGATGAATTTTACCAAAGTGACCTTGTAGATATGGAAGTAAGGCTGAAAAGTAATGAATTATATGGCTATGTAAAATCTGTGTATAATTTCGGCTCAGGGGATATATTAGAAATTTTAGTTATCAGCACAAAAAAACGTATTATGCTGTCTTTCACTAAAGAGATATTTCCACATATAAATATAAAGGGGAGGTATATAGTATTAAATATACCAGAATTTATTGACTAATAAAGACTTTGATATTTATATAAAGCTATTTATAATTGTAAGATCAAACTGAAAATGTAATTATGGCAGAAAGAGCTAACGATATTAGACCAGGTCAGGTGTTGGAACATAACGGCGGATTATTTTTGGTTGTAGGTATTATGCATACTCAACCTGGTAAAGGTGGTGCATACATACAAGCTGAAATGAAAAATATCAAGACCGGAGCAAAACACTATGAAAGATTTCGTTCTGATGCAACAATCAGAAGGGCAATTTTAGATGAAGAGGAATATGTTTACCTTTTCACTGAAGGAAACATTGTAAATCTTATGCATCCAAGTAATTACGAGCAAATCACTATAAATTTGGACTTATTGGGAGAAAAAAAAATTTATTTACAGGATAACATGAAAATTAAAGTTGTAGCTTATCAAGACAAAATAATTTCTGCGCATGTGCCTGATTATGTTACACTTGCTGTGAAAGAAACAGAGTCTGTTATTAAAGGACAAACTGCTACTGCTTCTTATAAGCCTGCAATTTTGGAAAACGGAATGCGCGTTAACGTGCCTCAATTTATAAAAGAAGAGGATAAAATTGTAGTATATACTCCAGGTGACAGCTATTATGAAAGAGTGAAAGAGTAAAAGGAAGAATGTCCCTCTCATCACCACGAATTAATGTGATGCTTGATTCTGTGCGTAATGCTTCCAAGCAGCTTATGCGCGATTTTAATGAATTGCAAATTTCTAATGTTAAATCAGCAGACTTTATTAATAAAACTTATTCAAAATCCAAGCAAACCATATACGATTGCTTGCACGACTACAAACGAGACTATGGTTTTATTTTTGAAGATGATACTGATCAAGAAGTAAAAGATAACACTTATACCTGGTTTATTATGCCTATAGAGGGCAGGGAGAACTTTTCTAGTTGCATGGTTTATTTTGCAGTATCAGTCTGTCTCATTCATAAAAATAAAGTTGTGGCAGCTGTAATTGATGCTCCGGCTCTTAGAGAAACTTTTTGGGCAGAAGAAAAGAAAGGTGCTTTTCTTGAGGATTTTAGATCTCGTCATGTAAAAATGCGAGTGAAAAGCCGTGAAGGGGGTCTAATAGATGTAAGTGGTAATTTGTTAAATAAATTGCTGCCTGGCAATAGTAATGTACGCTCCATAGGTTCAACAATTTTAGGCTTTGCATACCTTGCGGCAGGAAGGCACAGTGGAATAATTTACTCTGGAATTAATCAATATAAGGCTTTACTCGGTAAGCTTTTCCTGCAAGAAAGCGGTGGAAGGTTAACAGAAAATAATGGGTTAATTATTGCTGATGATATTGCAAACAGGCTACAGAAATAGACAGCTTTTCGAAAACTTTTACAAGAGACTCTGTTAAATGTTCTATCATTTCATCGGTATGATAAGGTGTAGGGGTAATACGGAAACGCTCAGTTCCTCTTGGAACTGTCGGGTAATTTATATGTTGAACATATATTCCATACTCATCAAATAATAATTTTGATGCTTTTTTGGATAACTCTGAGTTGCCAATTATTATTGGAATTATATGAGTTTCTGTTGGAATGAAGTTAATTCCTGCATTTCTCAGTGAGTTTTTTACTTTTTCAACGACTTGCTTTTGCTTTTCCCTTTCAATGTTGCTCGATTTTAGGTGCTCAACGCTTGCCTTTGCTGCCGCTGCTAAAACAGGCGACATAGCAGTGGTAAAAATAAATCCTGGAGCGGAACTTCTTATTACATCTACCAAGCTCTTTGAAGACGCTATATACCCACCCATCACTCCAAAAGCCTTTGATAGTGTACCTTGAATAACGGTTATTCTATCCATCAGACCTTCTCTTTCTGCAATTCCGCCACCATGTGAACCATACATGCCAACTGCGTGCACCTCATCCAAATAGGTAATTGCATTATGTTGATCTGCAAGATCACATATCGCTTCAAGCGGCGCTATATCGCCATCCATTGAATATACGGATTCAAGTACTATTATTTTTGGTGTCTTTTTGTCTATAGACTTGAGTAACTGCTCTAGATGATTAACATCATTGTGTTTAAATATATGTTTTGGCCTTTTTCCTGATTTTATGCCTTCTATCATCGAAGAATGGTTCTTCTCGTCTGAAAAAATTACTACGCCCGGAATAACAGACGATAAAGTGCTAAGTGTTGTCTGGTTAGCGAGGTAGCCACAAGCAAAAGTTAAAGCAGCCTCTTTTTTATGCAAACAAGCTAAGGATTTTTCAAGTTCGACAACCTCTTTTGTTGTACCAGATATATTTCTTGTTCCTCCAGCACCAACAGATGAATTTTGGATAGCGGCAATTACACTCTCATTTTGTGACATTCCCAAATAGTTATTACTGCACCAGACTATTACTTCCCTATTTCTTTCATAGTCCATAATGTGGGGGAGCCTACCTGGTAATGACGCAAAGTGCGTAAATTCACGGTAGCGCCCCTCATCTTTTATATCTTTTATTTTATTCAAGAATATTTCTTCGTAGTTTACCAAGTTTTTATTCACTAATAATTAACATAATTATAATAAATTATTAAACGATAGACTACTATATTTATTCATCGTCAGCTACAGCAAGGTGTACTTTTTTGCATATCATCAACCTTTTCGACCTTATCGTTTTCAATTAAGGTTTTAGGCCTATAGCAGTAGGTAACTATAGCTACAATAAGACAACCAGCTCCAACTGCTATTCCTACCGCTAACATTTCCAAGTAAACTGCAACAGCCACCCCTGAAATAATACCAGCTATTGCAAGTGCAGAAGCAGCTATAACAGGCAGCTTACTACTTTTTGTATTTTGTGGAATAGCATTATTTTTGCCTGAATTATTAGGCAACCCGCCATTGGTTTGAGTATCATTCACCTGCTCAGATTTGTTGTTAGCTACTGAAGGCACTGGTTCTGGTGTTGGCACTGGATTCGGTGTTGGTGTTAGATTCGGTGTTGGCACCAGCGTAGGTGTTAGAATTGGATCTTGTGTTAGATCCGGTGTCAGTCCTGGCGTTGGCGCCGGCGTAGGTGTTGGAATTGGATTCGGTGTTGGTGTTAGGTTCGGCGTTGGCACCGGTGTAGGTGTTGGAATTGGATTCGGTTCTTGCTGCCTGGTGGTAGTTTGAGTACCATCTTCTTGTCCAGGGATTTCGTTAGTTGATGTAGGTACTGGATCTCCTAGAGGACTATTGCCATCATCACTTGAAAAATCTATTAAATCTTTTTCTAGTGCATCATCTTGGTGCTCTTTAGACACGATTTTATCATGCTCACCATCACTCACAAGACTACGTGCTTCTTCAGGCGTAGTTACTGCTGCATTAGCAGAGGCTTCTGTACCTTCAACATCACCACTCGCAGAACTCTGTGGTGAAAGTGGTGGTGAACCTTGTTGATCACCTTTACTTTCAGACTCTACCGGTTGAACAGGAGTTTGTTTATCCTCACCATCAATTGATAACACGGTAGCACTTTTACTTTGAGGAACAAGAGCGTCCTGTGTACTTAAACTTTCAATATCATCCGTTTGTTCTGGAACTGGAGTCTCAGAAACTTCTTGTTGCTCTTGAGTATTAGAAGGCTGTGCCTTAAGTTTTGCACTTTCTTCTGGTACATGTTCAGCAGGTTGAGCATGAGCTTGTTTTTTCTCATCATCAATATTAACAGGAGCTTCGTGACTACTTGTAGTAGCGCTAACATCAGTTACTGATGATACAGCAGCCTTAGCATTCATTTCAATGTTACTGATCTTTTCTGTAAGCAATTCTCTAACTTTTAAGAGTTTTCCTTTCTGAGTATCTTTTTTTTTCTTCTTAGTAGAAGCTAGACCGTCAGTGTTCCCCTTCTCTTGAAGTTTAACATTTACTTGGCTTAGGACTCTGCTCAAAACAAGCTTATTATTATTGCTTTTTAGAAAATCATTCATCCGCTCAACATCGTAGATAACATTATCATCAACACTAAACGATTTCTGCTTTATACTTTTTTTATTTTTAGACATTTCACCCCTCCTATAATTATTACCTATAGCTTCTTCTATTGAAGCCTTTTCATTATCCATAATATTTTCTCCTTTGTCAACATTTTCTTGTGGCTGCTTACTGCCAGCACTTTCAAGTCCTGGATTTTCTGATTGATTGTTATCTTCTTCATTCACTACTTGACTTGAGGCTGCAGTTCCATTTACTAAGTTACTATTTGATTGTACATTATCCTTAAAAAAATTTAGTATTTTTGCACGATTCTGCTCCTCAGCCTTCATTCCGCCTGGATACTTCGCTATATAAACTCTTCTCTCCTTACATTTTCCATAAGCATTTTGTGCGTGTTGTATGATTCCTTCAGTTATAACAGCACCTTTCTTTACAAACAATTCAACTCTTTCTAGCTCACCTAGTTCAATGGCTTTTTCAAATTGATCTTTACTAGTCTTCTCAAGAAACGTTAATACGTTTGAATGAGCTTGCTTTCTACCTTCCTCATAGTCTTTACAAACCTCTCGTGCGTATTGTATGGTTTCTTCAGTTATAACAGCACCTTTCTTTACATACGATTCTATTTTTTTCAGATCACCTTGTTCAATGGCCTTTTTAAGTAGCTGTTCATTATAAATATCCACAAGAAACGTTAATACGCTTGAATGAGCTTGCTTTTTATCTTTCTTACAATTTTTACAAGCATTTTGTGCGCATTGTATGATTTCTCCAGATATAACAGTATCTTCCTTTACAAGAGATTTTATTCTTTCCAGATTACCTTGTTTAATGGCCGCTCTAATATGAATATTCACAAGAAACATTAATACGCTTGAATGAGCTTGCTTTTTATCTTCCTCACATTTTTCATAAACACCTCGTGCGTATTGTATGGCTTTTTCAGTTATAACAGCATCCTTACTCTCAAGCAATTCTATTACTTCCAGATTACCTGCTTCAATGGCTTTTTTAAATTGATCTTTACTAGTCTTCTCAAGAAACTTTAATACGCTTGAATGAGCTTGCTTTCTATCTTCCTTATAGTTTTTACAAACATCTTTTGCATATTGTACAATTTCTTCAGTTATAACAGCACCTTTCTTTACATACGATTCTATTTTTTTCAGATCACCTTGTTCAATGGCCTTTTTAAATAGCTGTTCATTATGAATATTCACAGGAAACGTTAATACGCTTAAATGAGCTTGCTTTTTATCTTCCTCACATTTTTCATAAACACCTCGTGCATATTGTATGGCTTTTTCAGTTATAACAGCATCATTATTCACAAGCAATTCTATTACTTCCAGATTACCTGCTTTAATAGCTACACTTAAAGGACTCTCACGATGACTATTTTTAGCATTAACATCCTTACCGTTCGCAAGAAGTCTTTTAGCCCTGTCAATATTACCTTCCTTAGCAGCATGATGCAAAAGCCCTCCTGGGTGTAACACGTTAAGAAGGAATGATTTAGTTCCTGAAGCTACCATGTCTAAAAATGTCTTACCAGATTTATCTTTAATTTCCTCATTAGCTCCCTGTCTAAAAATGTCTTACCAGATTTATCTTTAATTTCCTCATTAGCTCCCTCTTTTAAAAGCAACCTTACTATTTCATCCTTATTGGAAGCAGCAGCATAATGTAGAGCTGTTTTGCCATCGCTATCTTGAGTGTCAATCTTAGCACCACTTTCAACAAGCAACATTACCATTTTATTAACATTCTGAATGTCACCATAAGAGGAAACGGCATAATGTAAAGCTGTTTTGTTATTCCTATCTTGAATATTAACATCAGCGCCATTTTTAATAAGTGAGTTTACTAAATCATAATCGCCTTTTTCTACAGCATAGTGCAAAAGTTTTATAGCAGGATCTCTACTCTCAGTATCTTTAAATTTATCTAGTATCGCTTCCACGCATTTCTGATTGCCAATTGACGACGCCCTTTTAAGCTTTTCACATATACCACGCCAAGATAGAATAGAATCTAGTTCTTTTTCTAAATGCTCTAACAAAAATTTAATATAGCATCTCTTACCAGCACCAATAAGCAGACTATCAAGCTCTTCATCTTGCGTGAATAATATACCTTCGTGCATCTTTACACATCTTTCCACAAGCGTATCATTAGCTGCAATGGCTAGAAGTACCAATTCTTTTACCGTACCATTCTCTTTTTTATATATTTTTTCTATGAGCACTTTACGCACGCGCTCATGATCTGTTTGTGCCGTCAAATTAAGTTGCTGTGAGCAAAAATCCTTCAGATCTTTAAGATCAGGGTTAATAGGTATGTCATCTTTCTCTTCCTTTATATTACCCATAACTTCATCCAAATTCGTATAATCACCATTTTTTGCTTTATTTATAATATCTACCAATTTATCAAAGGCTAAACTTTTAGGAATGATATCAGAGGTTGTCCACAAACCAAGGAATACGTAGTATATAAAGAAAGAATATTGAGGTAAGAGATGAGGAAAAAATATCCAACA
>NZ_LYUY01000038.1:0-11667 GCF_001675785.1 Wolbachia endosymbiont of Nomada ferruginata | reverse complement strand
TAACGAGTAGCGGAATGACGAATTTGTTGTTTTTCAAATTGTAGGTAAACCTAAGCCACTTTAGCTATATATAATAGAATTTCGCTTTCTACTACCTTTCCAGTTGTTTTATACATAATTCTCGAATTTTGAAAATTTGCTCCATATCTAATTTCTCACTTGTATAAAATTTGTTTTCTTACTTCGAGATCTAATCTACCATAACTTTAATATGGCGTTTCTTTCCTGCAGATAATTTTATGAATGATTGATCTTTAAAGCTCTCAGGATTTATTATGTAGTTAATGTCATTTATAATATTATCATTAACTTTGCACCCATTGCCCTGTATTAAACGCTTTGCAGCGCCTTTTGAAGGTTCAAAACCGGTGTCATGTAGTAGGTCTACTAAGGATATGCCGCTTGCAACTTGTTCTTTTTTTATAATGTAATCAGGAAGTAGTGAGCTATCCTCATTCTCAAAAGCAGAGACTGCAGCAGATTGTGCAAGTTCTGCTTCTTTGTCACCGTGACATATTTTTGTCACTTCTGTTGCCAAAACTTTTTTTGCTTCATTTATTTCCTGATCTTTTAAGGATTCTAACTTTTTGATCTCATCAATTGACAAATCAGTGAACAATCTCAAGAAACGTCCGACGTCTTGATCATCAACATTGCGAAAATATTGCCAATAATCGTAAGGTTTTAGCATATTGCCATCGAGCCATATCGCTCCACTTTCAGTTTTGCCCATTTTTTTTCCTTGTGCATTTAATAAAAGAGGCGTGGTAAGGCCAAACAGCTCAGGCAAGTTTAATTTTTTTCCCAGTTCAATCCCATTTACTATATTTCCCCACTGGTCTGATCCCCCTACCTGCAAACGACAGTCATACTTTTTGTTTAATTCAGTAAAATCGTAAGCCTGCAATAACATGTAATTAAATTCTAAGAAGCTTAAGGTTTGCTCTCTATCTAGCCTAGTTTTCACACTATCAAAACTTAGCATGCGATTTACCGAAAAATGCGCTCCTATGTCACGCAAAAAATCTATGTATTTTATGTTATCTAACCAATCTGCATTATTTACTATAACTGCACCAGTCTTTCTATCATCAAAAGATATCATTTTCTCCAATGTTTTCTTTATACTAGATATATTTTCGCTAATATCCTTGATAGATAAGAAGCTTCTTGCTTTATCCTTACCGGATGGGTCACCAATTTTTGTTGTGCCACCTCCAAGTAAGACTATCGGCTTGTAACCAAATTTTTGCAGGTGACGGAACATCATAATATGCATTAGGTGACCAATATGAAGACTTGGTGCTGTGCAATCAAACCCAATGTATGCGACTATATAATTGCTCTGCAATAATAACTGATCTAGTCCTTCAATGTTTGTGCATTGGTATAGGTACCCTCTTTCTTGGATAAAATTTAAAAACTCGGACTTGTGTTTCATAATCTTTTTAGTATGTTATTTTATATGTGAACATTGTCATTGAAGATATCGATGATGATGTCATTCCAGCGCGTGACGCTGGAATCCAGTTTTTCATGCAATTTCATCAAAAACGTTGTATAGTGTGCTCGTTTATAATTAAGTTTTCTGGATCCCAGTGTCAAGCACTGGGATGACACCTTTTCTTGGGGAGCTATCCTAAAGGTGCGATACTTATACAGTTGTACTTGAATGGCCCAGGCAATCAGTTCCATAACTCTTCTATTTTATAATACTCCCTTACTTCTGGCCTGAATATGTGAACCATTATGCCTTGAAAACTTAAAACCACCCAATTGCCTTCATCCATACCTTCTACATCTATTTTATCATGTGGCTTGAGGCTTTTTATTACGTGTTCAGCTAAAGCTTTAACGTGACGGCTTGAATCACCAGATGCAATAATCATATATTTTGCAATAACGGTTTTATTCTGCACATCAAAAGTTACTATATCATGACCTTTATTTTGATCTATTATCTCTTCAATTGTACTTCTTATCGATTCCATATCGCTAAGCATTGTTTACAGGTTATATGATTCATTTATAATTATATACTCAAAATTTCTAAATATGAACTATTTTCAACGCGATTGTTCGTTAAAAAGGTATTACCTGCATCTATCTTATCATCATGTTTTTAGCATGTACAATATATATATTTTATATATGATTGAGAATAGCTTTTTACTAGTATTCATTATGGGCAAGACTCTCATCTACTTAATCGGCTTTCCAGGTAGTGGTAAGTTTACTACTGCAAAGGAACTGTGTAAAATCATTGGTGCAGTAATAGTAAGCAATAATCTATTCAATAATATTATATTTGATATTGTTAAATTACAAGATGCTGAAGTTCCAGATGATCTGTGGGAAAAAATTTTTGCAGTTAGGGAAAATGTATTAGCAATACTGGAAAAACACTACGTAAAATCAAAACACTATATATTTACAAATGAATTGATAGAGGGTGATTCCTATGACCAAAGATTATATAACTCAGTGGTAAATTTAAGTAAAAAAATGGGCATGGAAATTTTTTCTGTAGTATTACATTGTAATAATGAAAAACTAGTAAGACGTGTCCAATCAGAAGAGAGATATCAGGAAAATAAAATTACTGATCCGGATTTTGCTATAAAGAAAATTGAAGGGAAAAGGCTATTTATACCTGAGGGTTCGCTTGAAATTGATAACTCGAACTTGAGTGCAAAGGAAGTTGCAAAGAAAATTGTTGAAGAGATGAAGAAAGAAAAAAATGGAAAATTAATTAAAACTTCTGTAACAAATCATTTAAAAACAGAGCGTACTCGTGGTTGAGCAGAAAGATAAGTATCGTCCTTGTGTTGGCATAATGCTATTTAACAAACAAGGACATGTCTTCATTGGAAAACGCTTTGATAGCGGCTCTTACTGGCAGATGCCACAAGGAGGTGTTGATGATGGTGAGGAACTGGAACAAGCAGCGTTACGTGAGTTGCTAGAGGAGGTTGGTACTAATAAAGTAAAGGTTATAACTAAAAGCAAGGATTGGATATACTACAACTTGCCTGAAGAAGTTATACCAATATGCTGGAATGGAAAATATTCTGGTCAAAAGCAAAGGTGGTTCTTAATGAAGTTTTGCGGAGAGGATGAGGACATTGATATTAATTATACTGGTCATCCAGAGTTCAAAGAGTGGCGTTGGCAAGGTATAGATAGTTTAGTAGCCAGTGCTATATCATTTAAAAAAGAAGTTTATAAAACAGTGATAGAAGAGTTTTCTTCTATAATAAAAGCCTCAACAATAAGCTCATGATAGTAGATTCTCATTGCCACTTGATTTATTTTTCTGACGATGAAATACCAAAAGTAATTTCAAGGGCAGAGCAAAATGGTGTAAAGGTTTTGCATAACATATGCGTAAGCATTGACGATGTTCCTAAGTTATTAAAAATTTCTTCGTCTTATGATCAAGTCTACTCCTCTGTTGGTGTACATCCGCTTGATGCTGCTATAGAAAACGGTGAGTGTATACATGTTGATGAATTAGTTGAATTTACCAAGAACCAAAAGGTAATTAGTATCGGTGAAACCGGGTTAGATTTTTATAAATCTGACAACAAAGACAATCAGAAAAAAAGTTTTGCATTACATATAGAAGCGTCAAGAATAACTGGACTACCTTTAGTTATTCACACAAGAAGCGCTGATAATGAGATGATCGATATGTTAAGGTCAGAAATGAAAGCCGGTGCTTTTAGTGGAGTAATGCACTGCTTTGCTTCCTCTAAAGAACTTGCTTATCAATCTATAGATTTGGGGTTATATATTTCATTTTCTGGAATCATTACTTTTAAAAATGCGAGCTTACTCAGAGGAATTGCACAAGGTGTACCACGCGAACGTGTTTTAGTCGAAACTGATGCACCATATCTATCACCTGAGCCTTATAGGGGGAAAAAGAATGAACCAGCAATGGTGAAATACGTTGTTGATTGTTTGGCAGAGTTGTGGAATGAGTCACCAGAACAAGTAGCGGAGGTAACCACAAGCAACTTTTTTAGGCTGTTTACGAAACTTAAGCTCAAAGAAACTCTATAGAGCAATTAATTTAGTATCTGTTCAAGGGCGTGGCTAATATGCAAATATTGAAGCAAAAGTGGTGTTATGCAAGTAGCTGACACTGGGATCTAGTTTCACTTTATGGTTGTGTCATTCCAGTGCTTGACACTGGAATTCAGCTTTTAATGCAACCCCTCACCAAAAATATTGTGTTTTAACATAAGGTTAGCTACTTTTATACTCAGTATCCAATCAAAACCCCTGGATCCCAGTGTCAAGCACTGGGATGACATCATTTGTTGTAAACTCACTTTTTCTTGATTTTTTGATTTATCTTGTCTACCTTATTTTGCCACTCCGCTGAACGGATACTTAATTTAGCTTAGAAGTTTCACCAGCTCTCTCACCGAGTTTACAGACTTATTAAACATTTCTTGTTCACTATCATTCATTTTAACTTCTAGGATCTTTTCAATTCCGTTTTTTCCAATAATTACAGGAACACCAATAAACAAATCTTCTACACCATATTCACCATTAAGGTAAGCAGCACATGGTAATATGCGCCTCTTATCTTTTAAATATGATTCTAACATGCATATAGCTGAAGATGCAGGAGCGTAGTATGCAGATCCAGACTTAAGCAGATCAACTATTTCTTTACCGCCATTGCGAGTGCGTTCAACTATTTCATCGACTTTTTTCTGTGTGATAAGACCCATATCGATAATTTGAGTAAGTGGAACTCCAGCAACTGAAGCACAATTGATTAGTGGTACCATAGTGTCGCCATGTCCTCCAAGCACAAAAGCAGATATATCTTCAACTGAGATATTTAACTCACTTGCAAGAAAGTAACGAAAACGGGAAGAATCAAGCACTCCTGCCATGCCAACAATCATATTAGTTGAAAGGTTTGAAAATTTATGCACCACTGAAACCATGGCATCCAAAGGGTTGGTAACCACTATTACAAACGCGTTTGGAGAATATTTTTTAATATTTTCGCCAACCTCCTTCATTACTTTAGCATTGGTTTGCAGGAGGTCATCCCTGCTCATTCCAGGTTTTCTAGCGATGCCAGCGGTTATTATAATTGCATCGGAGTTTTTTATATCTTCATACCTATTTGTGCCAGTAATATTGACATTAAATCCATCAATAGGGGATGATTCTGCTATGTCGAGTGCTTTACCTTGTGGTATTCCATCACTAATATCAAGTAAAACAACATCACCGAGTTCCCTTAGTGCAATCATATGGGTGAGAGTTCCACCGATATTTCCTGCACCGATTAAAGATATTTTTTTTCTTTGTACTGTCATTTTCTACTCCTTTGTATTTACTTTTATGGTTTTACCTTCCCAAGGCGATAAGCTATCAAACATACGAAAATCTTGCGGTAAATCTATAGGGTTATACACAACCTTTTTTGTCTCTATATCATATCTTACTTCCTCATAACCAGTGAGAGGGAAATCTTTTAACATTGGATGACCTTTGAATCCATAGTCTGTTAGAATCCTACGCAAATCAGGGTGATCAGAAAACTCTATTCCATACATATCAAACACTTCACGCTCAAACCACAAAGCCGTACTAAATATCTTCGCTACACTTGGAGGCATGTCGCTTTCACATAACTGAAGCTTTATGTGTACTCTAATATTATGCACAATGCTGAGCAGATTGTATATTAGCTCGAAGCGCTTCTCTCTATTTGGATAGTCAACCCCAAAAATATCAACTAATAGTTCAAACCTACACTTTTCATCATCACGTAGAAAGAATAGGTACTTTTCAATTTCATCTAAAGTTGAATATATTACAATAATGCCATCATCTTTTTGAATGCACTCGCATTTGGTCTTTTTTTGTATATACTTTGCAGTTTTATCCATTCCGAGTCCGTTTTATTTTGTTTTGTAGGCATAGCATTCCATATAGCAACGCCTCAGCGGTTGGTGGGCATCCAGGGACATACACGTCAACTGGCACAATTCTATCACAGCCTCGGACTACTGAATAAGAGTAATGGTAATAACCACCACCATTTGCACAACTTCCCATGGAAATAACATACTTCGGGTCTGCCATTTGATCATAAACCTTGCGCAATGCTGCTGCCATTTTATTAGTTAGTGTGCCAGCAACAATCATCACATCTGATTGACGTGGGCTTGCACGAAACATTATACCATATCTATCAAGATCATAACGGCTGGATGCAGTATGCATCATCTCAACTGCGCAACATGCAAGACCAAATGTCATTGGCCACAATGAACCAGACCTTGCCCAATTCATTACATAATCTGTTAAATCACCAAATTTAGTGACAAGAAACCCTTCTTTTTTATAACGACCCCAGTCATCATTAGATAGAATTTGATTTGTCATAAACTACTCCCACTCTAATGCACCTTTACACCATTCATAGATAAAACCTATAGTGAGTATTGCAAGAAATACCATCATAGACCAAAATCCACCATAGCTTATCTTAGATAAAGAAACAGCCCAAGGAAAAAGAAAAGCAATTTCTAAGTCAAATATTATAAATAATATTGAAACTAGGTAAAATTTAATGTCAAAATTTTTCCTTGCACTGGATAGTGGATTGAAGCCACACTCATATGTGGAAAGCTTTTCACCATCTGGCTTACTCACTGCAAGAAACATAGGCAATATACCTAAAGCAAAAGATACTACAATTGATACGCAGATAAAGATTACTATGGTTAAATATTCGCTCATTTAACAAAACATATAACACTATGAGTTTACATGCTTTCCTAACTTTTTACCACCTAAAATATGCACGTGAAAGTGTGGTACAACCTGCTCTCCATTTTCACCGTAGTTAGTGACTAATCTATATCCTGTTTTTTCTAGATTATATTTGTGTGCTATCTCTCTTACAGTTTTGAAGAAATCCGCTATTTCCTCTTCAGGAGCTTTTAGAATGAAATCATCATATGAAATATATTGATTTTTTGGTATAACTAAAATATGAACTGGTGCGTCAGGGTACTTATCATGAAAAGCTAGTACATTTTCATTTTCATGTACCTTCTCACAAGGTAACTCACCTCTTAATATTTGAGCAAAGATGTTATCGCTATCATAAACTTCATTGCTCATATTTTAAGAGCGACCTTTCCCTCTTTCTTCGTTTTTCTCTACATTAGGTGTAGATAGTGGTTTTATCGCTTCACCAGAAGCATCTTCAAGATTTAAAGAGCTTACAAGTTCCCTTACTTTTACCATGTCCTGCTGTTCTTTCAAAAAGGGTTCTATTCCACTTACCCTTTTTCCAGTAATAACTCCTGGTTGTAAGTGATACATATCCCCAGGAACAGTTAGACTATGATGTCTTTCCTCTATTTTTTTAGCTTCACTCATAATACTCCCCTATAACTTATTTTTGCATTCCACAACTTTGCGACTTACCTGCTTTTATAGCTTCTTGCGCCCATTTTTTCTCACCTGAAGCTATAGTTTCTGAAGGCTGACCAACATCAGACTTCACAACTTTGTCTGATGACTGCTTTTGATTATCATATTCCTTATACAATTTTTCTGCAATACCATTCAGCAATTTTAAGTCTGTATGAATTTTAAATTCTCCACCAGTAATTCCTGCCAGCTTCTTAAGGTCGCCATTAATGCTATCAGCAATTCCTTGAAGAGCAAGCTTTTTTATCTCCTCTGGACTCTTTCCTTTATTTTTAGAGTCAGTTTTAATGTCTTCAATTATTTTTTTAACATCAACTTCAATTACAATTTTGTTTTCTTCTCTAAAAATAGTTACATTCGGTAAATCTTTTTTTATTTTATCTAATTGCTCTGGGCTCAAATAAGGTATATCCCCTGTCAGAATTCTTGATGCTAAAAAACTTACCTTTCCTTTCTCTTGTTTTTTTATTTCTACACCAAGATTTTTACTAGCTTGTGTGGTTTCTATGGGTGGGTCATATTCCTCTTCTTCTTCAGGTACATCTATACCAACAGCTTCCTTTAACGAAACTGTGGCATCATGTTTCATTTCACCCATTGAAGCAAACGGCTTCTTTATAGGGTAAATAAGTGCTTTAGGCACAAGAGCAAGCACCCGACCTGTAGCCTTTACACCTCTACCTAGAAAACTTCCTACTTTAGCTAGTATAGAAGTAGATTCTTCATTTTGGTCGTTTTTTGGCATACATACCTCCAAGGTACTTTCTATAACTAAATACATTTTAATTATAGACGAAAAAATTTAAACTTCTATATCCATTATAAGATAGAATTATAGGGATTGCAACCATTATTTGTACATTGTCTAAAACATGTAGTATTTTCGCTACTTTTATTGTTCAATTTATTATAAAGAATACTCTAAATTATGTGTAAATGGAACACAAATAATATCATTGATGCAACTGGCGGAAGAGACGTAAATGGTTATAATTGGATACATAGCTCAAATATTTCAACGGACACAAGAAGCATAAAAAAAGGTGATTTATTTATTGCACTCAAGGGAAAGAATTTTGATGGCCATAATTTTTTGCATGAAGCGTTTTTAAAAGGGGCAGTAGCTGCAATAGTAAGTGAGGGTAAATATAAAAATTTTCCTCTCGTTATTGTACAAGATACCCTGAAAGCTTTGCACGATATGGCATCATACTATATTAGAAATATTCTTGTTGATGCTAAAGTTATTGCAATTACAGGCAGTGTCGGGAAAACTACTACAAAGGATATGCTGCACACTGTTTTATCGCAATATGGAGTGTTCCATGCGAACGAAGGTAACTTAAATAATAATATAGGATTGCCTTTGACAATTCTAAAAGCTCCAAAGAACTGCCAGTACTTAATCCTTGAAATGGGAATGAATAAAGTTGGTGAAATAAAAGAATTATCAAAGATTAGTAATCCGAATATTGCAGTTATTACCAACATCGAACCTGCACATACTGAAAATTTTTCATCACTGTTTGACGTTGCACAAGCGAAGTTAGAAATTCTGTATGGTATGAAAAATAACGGTACTTTGGTCTTGAACAGAGATAATAAATATTATGATTATCTCTCATCACGCGCCAATAGAAATGTAATAAGCTTCGGTAAAGATAAAAATGCTGAAGTTTGTTTACTAAACTTAATAAGAAACGATGAATCTTCTGTCATTTCAGCACTATCTTCTGTCATCCCAGTGCCCAGACACTGGGATCCAGGAAGTTCAATTGCAAATGAGCATATCAGACGGTTGTATAATAAAGACTGGATTCCAGCGTCACGCGCTGGAATGACATCAAACCGAGTTGCTAATAGATTAAGTTTAAAAATCAGGCTGAGTAATAATCAAATTATAAACTGTAATTTACGTGTGCAAGGTGAGCATTTTGCATACTCTGCATTAGCTGTTACAGCGGTTGTGCGGAGTCTAGGACTTGATTTATCAAAATTACCACTTGCACTTGAGAATTTTAGTGTAACGAAAGGTAGAGGCAATATTCATAAAATCAAATACAATGGAAAATACATACATTTAATTGATGACTCCTATAACGCCAGCCCTGCTTCGATGAAAACTGCAATAAAAACTTTGAGTACATATTCTAATCAGAGAAAAGTAGCTTTGCTTGGTGATATGTTGGAACTTGGTGATGAAAGCATAGAGTTTCATACAGATTTGGTTAAGATTATCACAGGAAATAATATAGATAAAGTTTATACAGTTGGTAAATTTATGTTAGAATTGCATGAGCTTTTGCCAGATAATATAAGAGGCACGCATTTTAATGATTCTAATCAATTGAAAAGTGATTTAGCTAACATTATTCAGAATAATGACGCAATTCTAGTTAAAGGCTCACGAGGAATGAAAATGGATCTTATTGTACAAGAATTCATAATAGAATATTAAGTAAAATCATTATATTAATTTACAGTAATAAATTATTAGGAACTTTAATTGTGACAAAACGTGTAATTATTTTTGGTGGAACGGGGTTTATAGGGAAACACATCGTAAGACGCTTGGCAGCAGAAGGATATTTGATAAAGGTGTTTACTCGTAATCAGGAAAAAGCTGCTTGTTTAAAATTGTGTGGCAATTTAGGACAAATATCAATATTTAAAGGCGATTTTTTTGATGAAAAATCAGTTCTGGATGGTATGGAAGAATGTGATGTAGCTATAAACTTAGTGGGAATATTATATGAAGCAAAAAAGCACGATTTTTACGCTGTTCACGTTAAAATAGCTGAAAGGATAGCAAAAGCTGCAAAAATGAAAAATGTACCTATGATGATACATTTTTCTGCTATGGGAATAGAAAATAGCAAGTTGTCAAAATATGCTCAAAGTAAATTGGAAGGTGAAAAAGCTGTAACTTCAGCATTTCAAGAAGCAATAATAATTAGGCCAAGCCTTGTATTTGGTAAGGAAGATAACTTCTTTAATAAGTTTGCAAGATTAGCAACTATTCTTCCTTTTTTGCCACTAATTGGCAATGGAACGACTAAATTTCAGCCAATATGTGTAACAGACTTAGCTGAAGTGGTATATCGTATTATCAGTTTTAATAAGCAAGACAAGAAAATTTATAACATGGGTGGACCAAAGGTTTACTCTTTCAAAAGCTTATTGAAGTTTATTCTGAATGTTACTAACAGAAAGTGTTTGTTGATCAATGTATCTTTTCCAATGGCAAAGTTAATAGCTTTCTTTTTAGAAAATAAAATTATTTCTATGCTATTAAAACCAATAACCGGAGATACGAACCCTGTGCTTACTCAAGATCAGGTGAAAGTTATGATGAATAGTTCAATCGAAAGGTCAGCTGACCTTGAAACAATGAAGGTTCGACCATTAGCAATTGAAAATGTGGTACCAGAGTACTTGAAGATTTATAGAAAGTATTGATAAAAGAGTGTGCCCGGTGGGATTCGAACCTACGACCCACAGCTTAGAAGGCTGTTGCTCTATCCAGCTGAGCTACGGGCACACAACATATATAAAATGCTTCTTAGTACAAGTGAAGTCAAGTATTTCGTGTGAATATGATGTTTATCTTGCAACACCTTGTCATTGCAGTTGTGTGTCACACGCTGCTGAAATTGGATGCGAGAAGTCTATTTATTTTAGAAAATATTATATAGAAAGTTGCTTGACAAACTCCGCCAGCGCCCTTATCATGGCACTAAGAGTATTTCTGACTCAAAACTTGTTTTTGATCCGCGCGGGCTCAACAACAAAATCCAGTAAAAAACTCAGGTGTTTATTAGCGGATTATATAAAATTATAGCGGCTGCATGTCTTTTAAATTTTTTCTACATTCAGCCAAATCGCGCTTAAACTAAGCGTCAGCACATTATTACAGCGCCAATTTAAAGCATTAGAGAGTCAAAACTCGCACTACGGGGTTTCTTTGCCTTTTTTTTTATTTGGTAAATTTCTTAAATATTTATGGCTAAACGACAACCGTCATCCCGCTACTTGTTAGCGGATGAGATACCGTGACGGTATGACGGTTCGCGGCGGGATGACAAGGAGCAACAGAATGACAGAGAGTTATGCAAGCATCGAACAGACGAAATCTGTCAAATCAGAAAGAAACACACAAATTTAAGTTTTTAGTAGTTT
>NZ_LYUY01000037.1:0-11877 GCF_001675785.1 Wolbachia endosymbiont of Nomada ferruginata | reverse complement strand
TCTTTGCCCCAATTTATTACTTTTTTTTCGGTTTGACACACTTTTTTGAACATTCCCGGAAATGCAGAAAAAAAATGTTCAACATTATATCAGGAGTCCTTGTCGTTTTAATCTGCACAGATTGCGAAGTTAAATGAAATAGCTTCACTGTTATGATAAGGGCGCTGGCGAAGGGTGTCAAGCAAGTTTTTCGTTTCTATATGCGCTACCTTAAGACTTCAACGTCTTAACGCACCTAACTCCATCTGCATATAAATTTGCATGGCTCTTTCCAGTATTAAGCAATGCAAGTCCAATGTTGTCTACACTAGAGCGCAGTTCCCCTATTTCCTCATTATTTTCATTCGTTACTTTAGTGCCAATATCTGGAAGTGCGTTATCTCCCTCAACAAGGTAAAGTTTTCTTCTGAATATTTCTTGTCTGCTCATTCGATTTACGACTTCCTGACCTATATAACACCCCTTATTAAAGCTTATACCGTTTACTTTATTGATTAAAAATTGCAGCGGAAATGATGAATTCTGCACCATATCTTTCGCTCCATCTGGAACAAGGTTTTGAATTCTAACTTTTTCATACTGAGTAAAATCCCCAACCGGCTCTTTCATTTCATCTTTATGTATGATCCTCATTCCTAGCAGCTTGTGCCTTGGATCTTGAAAAATAACTTGTGATTCACTACTACACTCCGCCAACTTAGTATTAAACAAAACTCCAACCTTATATAGTGCGCTAACGTCTTTAATTTTCACTTTCAAATAAGTTTTAAGCAAATCCAGTTTCTCGATTATTTGCTGCAAGTGCATGTTTTCGCACTCCAAGAGGGTGTATTTACCATATTCAATAAGAAAAAAATCATATAGATATTTTCCCTGAGGGCTAAGCAATAAAGAGTAAATGGCTTTTTGGCTATCCAACTTATTAATATCATTGGTTATAATACCCTGCAGAAAATCTCTAGTGTCAGGCCCATATAGCACTATCACACCACGACTTAAGAATGGTATATAACTCATGAAATCTCTATAAATAAATCTAAATTTTATTATATAACATTAGGCTCTTTTTAAAAACTGCTTTTGGCGTGCATATTTTACAAGCTCCAGCCCTTGAAATCTAACTTACGAGTATATATATAAACTTATAAGTTAATTTGTTGATGAGGAAAAACAAATGTCAAGTATAAGTTTAAATGTATTAGATGATAGCGTGCTGATCAAGCCTATTAGCGAAGAAAAGCAAGGTGGAATTGTGCTTCCATCAAGTGCTGAAAAGAAACCTACTAAAGGTGAAGTTATAGCAATTGGTGAAGGTTCACGCAATTCAAGTGGCGAACGCGTAACTTTAACTGTGAAAGCTGGTGATAAAGTGTTCTATCGCCAATGGGCTGGTACAGAAATAGAACATAATAATGAGAAGCTTATCGTGATGAAGGAATCCGATATACTTGCTGTCATTAAGTAGCAGTCTTTATTTTACTAAACTGAAACAAAGCGCAACATAGCGCATTGTAAATGGTTTTATTATAGTTTTCTAAATTTTTTATTAACAAGAGGTGATAAAAATGACTAATGTAGTAGTATCAGGTGAGCAGTTGCAAGAAGCCTTTCGTGAAGTCGCAGCAATAGTGGATTCAACGGTAGCAATAACTGCGGGACCTAGAGGAAAAACAGTAGGGATTAATAAGCCCTATGGAGCACCAGAAATTACAAAAGATGGTTATAAGGTGATGAAGGGTATCAAGCCTGAAAAACCATTAAACGCTGTGATAGCAAGCATCTTTGCACAAAGTTGTTCTCAATGTAACGACAAAGTTGGTGATGGTACAACAACGTGCTCAATACTAACTAGCAACATGATAATAGAAGCTTCAAAATCAATTGCTGCTGGAAACGATCGTGTTGGTATTAAAAACGGAATACAGAAGGCAAAAGATGTAATATTAAAGGAAATTGCGTCAATGTCTCGTACAATTTCTCTAGAGAAAATAGACGAAGTGGCACAAGTTGCAATAATCTCTGCAAATGGTGATAAGGATATAGGTAACAGTATCGCTGATTCCGTGAAAAAAGTTGGAAAAGAGGGTGTAATAACTGTTGAAGAGAGTAAAGGTTCAAAAGAGTTAGAAGTTGAGCTGACTACTGGCATGCAATTTGATCGCGGTTATCTCTCTCCGTATTTTATTACAAATAATGAAAAAATGATCGTGGAGCTTGATAATCCTTATCTATTAATTACAGAGAAAAAATTAAATATTATTCAACCTTTACTTCCTATTCTTGAAGCTATTGTTAAATCTGGTAAACCTTTGGTTATTATTGCAGAGGATATCGAAGGTGAAGCATTAAGCACTTTAGTTATCAATAAATTGCGTGGTGGTTTAAAAGTTGCTGCAGTAAAAGCTCCAGGTTTTGGTGACAGAAGAAAGGAGATGCTCGAAGATATAGCAACTTTGACTGGTGCTAAGTATGTCATAAAAGATGAACTTGGAATCAAGATGGAAGATCTCACGCTTGATGATCTTGGTACGGCTAAAAATGTTAAAATTACTAAAGATAATACCACAGTTGTCAGCGAAAATAGCGATTCTGACAGTGTGAAAGCTAGAATCGAGCAGATTAAATCTCAAATTGAAACTTCAACTTCTGATTATGATAAAGAAAAGCTAAGAGAACGTTTAGCGAAATTATCAGGTGGCGTTGCTGTGCTCAAAGTTGGTGGAGCAACTGAAGTGGAAGTTAAAGAACGTAGAGATAGAGTCGAAGATGCGCTGCATGCAACAAGAGCTGCAATTGAAGAAGGTATAGTTCCAGGTGGTGGGGTTGCGCTTCTTTATGCTTCATCTGTTCTCGACAAATTAAAAGGTGCAAGTGACGAGGAACAAATAGGCATAAACATTATCAAGAAAGTTCTCAGTGCTCCAATTAGAAGGTTAGTCAAAAATGCTGGTCTTGAATCTGCTGTTATAATTGACTATTTGATTAAGCAGAATGATAAAGAGCTTATATACAACGTTGAGGCTATGAATTACGCTAATGCATTTACAGCTGGTGTGATTGATCCAGCAAAAGTGGTTCGTATCGCTTTTGAAACAGCGGTATCTGTTGCGAGTGTGCTGATAACTACTGAATCTATGATAGTTGATGTACCAAGCAAAGAAAATGCTTCATCTCCTATGGGTGCAGGAGAAATGAGTGGCATGGGTGGATTCTAAGTAGAATGAAACCGTGGAGCAATTGCTCCACGGTAATTCCAAAAAATCTCACATTTTACTATTCGTTAAAGGTAATACGTTTGGTGCAGAAATGCACTACTGTTTGCATCCGTTTCACTCCTTTATATTGTGGTTGTCTAATAACAAAAAGGCAGCATAAAAGAACTATAATCCCTAGTATATTTATGCTAGTATAATGCTATGTTAATAAATAATCTATATAATGCTATTAAATATAATAATTAAAATCTAAATCACTTTCTCTATAAAAGGAGAAATTTACCTTAATGAAAATACATATATATTTAATATTGTTTTTATTTTTTTCTTGCACTCAACTATATGCTGACGAGGAAATTGCAAAATTTGATTTACTTATTGGCGAGATAAATGAAGCAAGCCTCACTCTCAAAGGTGCAATAAGGGTTACAGTAAAACCAGGCTGGCACATATATTATAAAGATCCTGGAGATTTCGGTTTTCCCACTTCTTTTGATTGTAAGGGTAACACATTAAACATAGATATTTACTGGCCTACTCCAAAAAAACATAGAGATAAAGTAGGAAGAGAGATATTTATCAGTAACGTATATGAGGACATGGTGTTATTTCCCTTTAAGATGAATGTGTTTTCAAATCAAGGGTATATTGACCTTAACTTCCATATAAATTATGCGATATGTAAAGATAGGTGCATCCCTAAAAATGCTGAGATAAAAATCAAACAGCCACTGAAGAATTTTATAGATTCTGATGTCAATGAACTTATAAATGAGTGGTATGAAAAATAGGGTTCTCATGGGGTAGGTGTCATTCCAGTGCGTGACACTGGAATCTCATTTACTTTTTTGTTCACTATGTGAGGAACTTGGGCCTACAAGTATATAAACATAATGGTTTCGCATAAAAAATTTAGATCCCAGTGTCACGCACTAACTGTACGAACATTGAGATATAAGAGTAATTTGTACCAAGAAAAAAGATGTCATCCCAGTGCCCAGACACTGGGATCCAGATTGGACACTAAGTTGGTGAGTATAAAAGTAGCTAACCTTATGTTAAAACACAATATTTTTGGTGAGGGGTTGCATTAAAAGCTGGATTCCAGACTGGAATGACATCGTCTTAACATTGTACCATATTACAATGTTCGTACAGTTATGTGTCAGCTACTTGGATGACAAGAAAAGGTTTCTAGAATGACGGAAACGAAGTCATACATAGAAAATAGGTTGGGTATTTTCAACTTTTGTATGTATACTTAAGTCAAAACACTCACTTTTAGTATGTAAATGGATATAGTAAAGTTTGTTTTATTACTGCCAACAATATTACTCATGCTAGTTGCTGGTGTTTACCTATCGATTAAACTAAAATGGCTACAGGTATTTAGATTACCATACGCCCTTTCACTCCTTGGAGCTAAAAAAGGAGAAAATAAATTTTCTTCTATAGCCGCTCTGTTTACAATTTTAGGGGGAAATTTAGGAGTAGGAAATATTTCAGGAACTGCTGTTGCTCTAAAAACCGGAGGACCGGGCTCTATTTTATGGATGGCAATAATTATTGTTATCACTTCTGTGATAAAATATGTCACTTGTTATCTAAGTATAAAAACCAGAAAGGAAAAGAACGAACGGTTTATAGGTGGCCCTGTAGCCTACATGACTGATGCGTTTAACTCTAGGAAGGCCACAATTGTCTTTCTAGTTATCATGATGATGGTTTCAATAACAGTTGGTAACCTTGTTCAGGTAAATTCTCTATCAATACCACTTAATATGATAGATGTGCCTGTAGTTGTTGGTGGCATTGTAATGGCCATAATATTTTTTGTTGTTGCAGCTCTCAGCTTAAAAAAAATTAAAATTTTTATATCGGCTATGATACCGATAATGACGGTAAGTTACCTCACACTTTGCGGTATCATATTATTTAAATTTAGTGAAAATATTCTTCCTTCTCTAAAACTAATAACAAGCAGTTTTTTTACAACCAGTAGCTTTAACTCTGGTTTATCTCTAGGTTTGATTCTAGAAATGTTGACTATTATTCAAGTCGGAACTTTGCGAGGTATTTTTGCAACAGATATAGGGCTTGGCCTTGAAGGAATCGTACATTCTTCAATTGTTCCTAAGAAAAATAATAATAAATTTATTATTGAGCAGAGTCTAATTACGATAATATCGCCTTTTATAGTTGCGTTTATAGTGTTTATTACAACAATGGTACTGCTTGTCACAGATTCTTGGGTCACTGATTTAGAGAGCACTAACATGTGCATATTTGCTTTTAGAAAGGCAATGAATTGGCCTTATATTGACTATTTAATTATGGCCATAATGTTTTGTTTTGCTTTTACTACTATTTTTACTTGGTTTTTTTGCTCAAAACAGACAATACGCTATGTGTCTATGGATAATAAATACACTAAAATCTGGATTGTAATTTTTACCATGATCATTCCGCTTGGTGCGATAGGTAAAGTCCGGTTGCTATGGGATGTTGCTGATATCTCGATTGCTGCTTTGTTGTTTATCAACATACTCGCTATACTCAAGCTAACCTCTCAAGATCCAGAAGTGTTTACTATGAGTAGCAGATATTTGAAGTTGCAAAAACAGAGCTATAGCTAAAGCAATTTAGGCTATGCAGCTGTTGTGATATAAGAGTGATTTCCGCCAAGAAGGATGTCATCCCAGTGCCCAGACACTGGGATCCAGGAATCTTGATTGGCACTAAGTTAGTGAGCATAAAAATAGCTAATCTTATGTTAAAACACAACATTTTTGATGGGGTTCGTGAAAGGCTGGATTCCAGACTGGAATGACAACTTAAATCGTTTGATGTTACCATAAAATAGCTTGTGTCATCACATTAGTAACACAACCTTCCTTAATAAAAATTCAACCAATGCTTGTGATAATTATATTAGCTAGTATTAGCTAGAACTAAAGGCAGAGGGTTATTAGTGAGGGATATATGGGCACTAACGATACACAACAAGAACACATTTATAATGAGCGCATTCAAGAAATTTTTCCTTTATTTGATAAAATAAAAAAGGAAGACGACCCAATTTATAATGCTAGAGTTGATTTTAACACAGTAAAGTTTTTAACAAAACACGCCAACTGGAATTGGGACGAAGAAGAAAACAAAGATAAAGCATATGGAGTTATTCTTCAGAAATGCGACAAGACAAAGAAAGCTGGACAAGACCTTGAAAGTGAAGTTAAAGAAAGGTTGAAAGAGTATGTTGATGATGTTGCAGGAGTTTCAATATACGGTAATCACGCAAGTATTACGCTGGAAGATAACAAAAAAGAGTTTAAAATTAGCGAATTTTTAAATAGTGATTTTTGTGAGAAGAATGAAATCTCGGGATTTTCAACATTGCATAGTGATGGAAAGAGCGGAATGCATGGTTTTGTTGCCAAGGAAGAAGGGAAAAAAATAAGACATTATGTCGTAACTGATGGTTCATATGAAATGACTTTAAAGTGGTATGCGGAGGGGAAGGAATGTAAGATCAAAATTAAGATTGATGCTAACGGTGTAGACCTTGTTAAAGGTGATGATTTTTCTCTAGAACGGTTAGAAGTAAACAGAGATGTAAAAATAGGTGGTTTATTCTTGCATGAAATACAATTCAGGGAGAAAGGACAAGGAAAAGCGAATGAGATGCAACATAATAAAGACAGTAACGAGCTATCATCTGAAACTACGACAAGAATTGATGTTAATAGAGGTGTTAGCGTTCAAGCTACTGATATAACTCAAAAAAAAGAAGACCACCATTCACATTTTGGACTACAATCTAACAGCAGAAGGCAGTCTTACGATAACGGAATTGGAAAAGATTTTGACGATAAAATTAATTCTCAGGAGGCTAAAGAAAAGCGTGAGCTTAGACAAGCAGCACGAGAAGCAAATTCGGGAGGTCAAGTTTATAACCTACAATCGCTTTTTGAGGAGAATCCTCAGAACAAAAAAACTCCTCCGCCACTTCCACCTAGAACTAGTTCACTACCACCTGAAAAAGGTGTTTTCGATGAGCAAGGGGGAGCCAAATCTGGAAGCCAAAAACCAGATGACTTGCGCGAAAATGAGCAAACACCTAATAATCAGCAAAAAGGTGCAACTTCTGATTCTTCAGATAGTTCTACTTTCACCAAGTCTGTAAGCCACAATCAAGATAATAGGCAAGAAGATGAACGGTATGACAATCCTACATTTGGACATGCTGTACCTGGAAGCCAAAAACCAGATAGAAGTGAGCAAACACCTAATGATCAGCAACAACCTAAAACCCAGCAACAAGAAGGAAATAGCAAAGGCGATCTGTTACAAGACATCAGAAATTTCAAGAAAAACAACTTACGGCACATTGATGTTGATGATAGAAAAGCATCAATTGCAGGAAGTAGAAAAAATAACCCATCACCGTTAGAGACATTAAAGGACAGAATTCCTTATTCATCTTCTCCAGATAACAGTGATAACCAAGATGCTAGTGATGCTAAGTGGAAAGAAAGTGAACAGCCGCTCTCTGCTACAGCACTCAATAATAAAAGTGACTCGGGCTATTCATCTCCAACTCATGACAATAATGAACAATCTCAAGTAAATCCTGAACAGTTAAAGAAGAGCTTAGAGAACATTGAACAAAGTGATCAAACTCCACCTGAAAATCTTCTTAAAGAAATCAGAGATAGATCACAGCAGGATAATAGAGGATTAAGGCAAGTTGATCCTACTGATAAACTGTCACAAGATAAAGAAGATGGATTGCAAAAAGACGATTTAGCAGATGTAAAAATAGTGGAAGGTCCAACTGTTAGTGTCTCTGCTTCAACACCAAATAGTATAAGTGATTCAGGCTATATATCTCCAACTAATAGTGATAGTAAATCTCAAACAGATTTAAAACAGGTAGGAAGGAAATTAGAAGAACATATTAGACAAAGTAATCTAACTCTATTTGAAGAACTTAAAAATACATTAGGTCAAGAAAATCTCGGGTTAAAACCAGCTGATCAGAGTCAGATTAGCGAAGAAACTAAAAAACGCTTGAGAGAAGTTGGGTTGCTAAAAGACAGCTCAACAGACATAAAAACAAACGATTCGGGCTATTCATCTCCAACTCATGACAATAATGAACAATCTCAAGTAAATCCTGAACAGTTAAAGAAGAGCTTAGAAAACATTGAACCAAAAGAAATCGGAGATACGAGTGAGTTAAAAGAAGCATTGGATAAAGGGTTAAGAGAACCGGCACAACAGGCTACTAAAGAAAATATTCCTAAAGATTCATTCTCAGAAAACGTTTTAGAAAAGATAGGAGAAGGTAAACAATATGACCCTATACGTAAGTGGTTAGAAAAAACAGTGGCAGAACGAGAAAATGCTGACACTAATCCAACCGTAGATAAAAATAGCGAACTATATAAATTACTAGAGAAAGATGAAGCACAACTGAAAGCTGGAGTAATAGAAGAAGAAAGAGGAGATACTTTAACAGAACACACTGATGGTTATGATCGCAATAGAATTGCATTAGCTAACAGAAATAAAAGACCACTAGATTGGGCTAAACAGGTTGCTGAGTCACAACAAAAAAAAGATACTAATAAAGGTATTTCAATATAAATTGAAGTTAAAATAATTGCTTAGCAAACAATAGGTTTCATGTAATGGTAACCCTATAACGGAAGAGTAGGAGCCGCGTAAGAACAATACGAACACTCCAGCTAGGCCTTGTATATTGCATCCCCCCGCCCTATTTTTCCACTCTTCTGATGCTAAATAATACTTAATTTCTTGTTCACTGAGACGTTTAAATTTCACTATTGTAACCACAGTCCTGATATGTTGTTTAGATTGATCGGGAGTTAATAGACATACACTGGTGTATACTCTATGCCTTCTTCCTGATAACAAGAGGATACATTTTTCTGCTTGCTCAACGTTTTCAGCTTTGAGCAATATCCTTCTACCACAAGCAACAACTGTATCAACACCAAGCACAAAATAATTTGGATTTAAACTTTGTATTTTCTCAGCTTTACTTTTTGCCATACGGATTGAGTAATCCTTCGGAAGTTCCTTTTTTAAAGGGGCTTCATCTATATCTGCTGGCAAAATTAAACCTGGCTCAATGTTTATTTGTTTTAGTAAAGCTATACGCCTTTTCGATGATGAAGCAAGAATAAGATTATTTAGAGATCGTTCTGTCACTTGTACCTTTAAGCCTTCTAATGATCCTACCCTTTCTCGCATTCCTATCGTAAATGCTCATCTCAACTAACACCCTATCCCCTATAATGATGCGTATTTTACTTCTTCTCACTTTCCCTGATACATGACAGATAATCTCATGTTCATTGTCCAGTTTCACTCTAAATTCTGCTGCAGGTAGTAAAGCAGTTACTGCCCCTTCCACTTCAAAAATTGTTTTCGATTTCTCGTCTTTTATCATATGTTATATTATAATTTAATAATCTTTTTTAGTCTACTATAGATTTTAAATTATTATCAACACAAAAGACCTTTTGCGCCCTACTTAAGTTGCAACTTAACCCCAACCATCTTCACAATGATACCCTACCTACGTTTCTACTCTCTGCCACCTTCTCAATAGAACTTATAGGACTTATGTTGAAAGATAAATCATTATCACAATTTTCTTCATCGCTATCAAGTCCACTATCAACGCTTAAAGATCTGAGTAATGTTGTCTTCTCTCTCAGTGGAACATAAGACTCATTATCAACGCTTGAAGATTTTGATAACCCGCTCTTCTTTTGTGGAGCATTACCAGACTCATTAGAAATTTCTCCCGTTAATTGATTGTTGAAGCTCCTTTGTTCATCAGCACGAATTTTTTCTTCCAGTCCATCAAGCATTCCTACCAATTCATCACCCCATTCATTTTCTTCTTCTAATAATTGTTTACACTTTTCTTTCTCACGCTCTAGCTCGTTTCTTAACTCTTCGACTTTATCTTCATCTTCATCTTCATCTTTAGTGAGTTTAAGTGTAAGTACCGTATCTCCTGGAAATTCCTCGTACTCGTTTTCTAGCTCTTCAATGTTGAGTTTTAGTCTCTCTTCTCCAAGTGTATCTTGTAAATCGCTATCCTGCCTATCTGATTCTTTAATCTTTTGCTCAATTTCTACTTGTACCTTATATTCCTGATCTAATTCTCTTAGCTGATCTTTCAAGCGCTCTTTCTGCTGGCGTTGTTCAACCATTATCTGTTCCGCATCTTCTCGTGCTTGATTTAGCTCTTTTTCCAAATTCTTCTTTCCTGCATTAACAATTTTCAGCTCTTCCTTTAGCTTTCTTTTTTCTTCATATACACCTTTAAGTTCTTGTGCTTTCCCTTGTAGCTCTTTTAACACACCTGCTAATTCTTCATTTTTTTGTGCCAGTTCAGTTTGCAATTCCGTGTTTTTTTGCTCCTCTTTTTCAAACCTGTCTTGTAAATTGCTATTCTGCTTCTCTAACTTTACAATTGTTTGATTAGCTTCTGCTTGGGTTGTTTCTAGTTTCTCCTGTAGTCGCTGATTTTCTTGTATTAATTCATGGTGCTTTTTATTTATCACTTGCAACCCTGCTTCTATTTCTTGCTTCAATTCAACAGCTTCTTTTTTCAAATTTGACATTTCTTGCTTCAATTCAACGTTTTTTTCGGACAGCATCTGATTATTTAAAATCAATTCATCCATTTGTTGTGAAGCAAATTCTGTCTGAGTTCCAGTGTGCTGTAAATTGACTTCCGTTTTAGTTTCGATTTGTTGTGAAGCAACTTCTGTTTGAGTTTCAGTGTGTTGTAAATTGACTTCCGTTTTAGTTGATGCATTGCTATTAATAGAAGGAGGAAGGCTATTGTCAGCATCAACTTTAGGGTCTAATTCCTCCTCTGGTTCCTTATCTTGATAGGCCGTTATAGATTCATTTTGAAAATTATTATTAGCAGTAGGCACAACATCAGCAGCCTTACCCTTTTCTAGTACAGCATCATATAAGGAGAGACTTTGAATATATAATTCATCATTTTGCTTTATCAATTCTAAGATCTCCTCCGATAGCACAAAATCTTCATCATTAAATTTTAGTACTTCAGTTATGCCATCACTACTCACATTCATAATCATGGTACAAATTGAAACATTCCCGGACTCATCCTTTACAGGCCAAGTACTTGTCATTTCATAACATGCGCCTTCTTTAAATTCATAATATCTTTTCTTATCTTCTTGATGAGCGTGTATTTCATGTTTTTTATTGCAATAGATATTCAATTCTTTAATATCTTTCTCTTGCTGTAAAATATCACTAACTCTGGTTGGCTCACTTCTATTGTAATTAATAAGATTGATATTCAAAACTCTATGAGTGTTATCAGTTTCTGTGTAATAAGCTCGAAGCTCTACGCCTTTCTCTCCAAGATATTTACTTGCAGCTTCTTTTCCCTGCTCTGCCAACTTTATACATTTATCTATATCTTCCTTAAAGCTCTTATTAGCAGACTCTGTTACTGCTTTATCTATGTACGTTTGTTTAAAATCTCTATCGTTTATTAGGTCATAAAAACTCCACTCATCTCTATAAGCCTTCTGTATAGCAGTGAAGTCACTTTCTTCTTTCAAAAGCA
>NZ_LYUY01000196.1:0-562 GCF_001675785.1 Wolbachia endosymbiont of Nomada ferruginata | reverse complement strand
TATAGCTAAAGTGACTTAGGTTCTCTAATTGCACATAAGTCAACAATAATTTTCACACAAATCAAAACAGCATATCTTCTCCATAATCCTTGGTAATTTTACATAAGTTAAAAGTAGCATATGGTTCTCTCCGCGGTCTGAGATGACAATAAATTTGTCAAGCCGCATTATACTTGTTAGGCGGAAGTGGACGGCAACATATTTACCACGAAGTCTAACTAAGTTCTTGCTTGTCCCTTCCATCGGCATTGCTATCTTTATTTTCAATAAAATTATTGTCCTATGCTCTTTTGATGTTTATTGATAATAAAATTCTGTTTTATCAACCAACATCCTATGCATAATTACAGCTAATTTTCTTGCTACTGCTACAATTGCTTTTTTCATTCCTTTTTTCTTCGCAACCCCAGTTTTTTAATTTAAATGTCCTCTTGGTAACTGTAAGCATTGTTTGTGCAGCTTCATATAACATACTTCTACATTCCGCTGGTCCCATCTTTGATATGCTGCCATGCCGATCAACTTCTCCAGAAGAATATTGCCTTGGTGTCAACCCTATATA
>NZ_LYUY01000195.1:0-565 GCF_001675785.1 Wolbachia endosymbiont of Nomada ferruginata | reverse complement strand
GCTATTCCAAGCCTACATTCTTCAACTTTGAGACCGGATTTAAAATTTTATGTAATATCTCTATTTTCCATCTAAGGCAATTGTAAGTTAAAAACGTGATATAAAAGAGATAAGAGAGAAAGATAACCCTGCTCACTAGGAATAGCGGGCGTGCGCGACCGAAAGGAAATTGGTATTACAACCGTTGGTATCAAGGTACGCTAGCCCTATCTCTCGATACGTTTGAATAGTTGCTTGGGACATATATATGCACCCGTTTACAATCTTAAATTAACTAAAACTATCGAGGTTTATTATGGTTACATCTTATCAAAATTTTATTGGCATTGACATCGGAAAATTTAAAAATGTCGTTGCAATTCACAAACAGAAGAATGCTGTCGAATTTGATAATAATGCTTCTGGTTGGCAACAATTATTTCAAGAGTTTTCAGATATTCTACCTAATGCTTTAGTGACTTTAGAAAATACAGGGAAATATGAGCTTGGCTTATCACATTTTCTTACCGACAAAAATATTGCCGTGCATCGAGCTAATACTCGTAAAGTAAAAAGCTTTATTTTA
>NZ_LYUY01000194.1:0-569 GCF_001675785.1 Wolbachia endosymbiont of Nomada ferruginata | reverse complement strand
ACACGGCTTGGATTACTTTCTGCGCCACTCAGAGATCGTTTTGGCATTCCTTTGCATCTTGAGTTTTATTCCTTTGAGGAGCTGGTTAATATTATAAAAAGAGGCGCAAGAGTTCTTTCTGCTGAAATTGAAGAGGATGCAGCACGGGAAATTGCCTGCCGTGCGCGCGGCACTCCAAGAATTGCTTTGAGGTTACTCAGAAGAATAAGGGATTTTGTTGAAGTGAAAGATGATAAAAAAATTACTTATGAAGTCGCTGATTCTGTATTACTAAAATTGGGTGTAGATAAAATGGGACTCAATAAACTTGATATGAATTATCTAAGATTTTTATTCAACACTTCAGGCCCTGTTGGAATTGACACCATATCTATTGCGCTATCCGAAGATGTTGGCAATATTGAAGAAACAGTAGAACCTTATTTAATCAAAATTAGTTTTGTAAAGCGCACACCAAGAGGGCGCGTTCTAACCGATCAAGCAAAGGAGTATTTGAGCTTTCAACATTAAACATCATAATTTATATTGATTCATTATCGTGTTATATAGATTTTAGTATTGAGATCTTA
>NZ_LYUY01000036.1:0-11887 GCF_001675785.1 Wolbachia endosymbiont of Nomada ferruginata | reverse complement strand
ATCTGGCTATGAGTAAAGTTATGTTAAGTAGGGAATATGCTTGATTTACTGGTTTGTGGACAACCTCTTAATGAACTTTCAGTAATAAAAAAACAAGCTGAAAATTTTTTACAAACCGATTTTTATAAAGCACAGAGTAAACCACTTCAAGGATTTGCTCCTTCTGGTGGACAGCTCTTTGCGGAAGTTCTGAAATATATAGAAACACTAGAAAAATTATCCGAAGTAAAAAAAGAAGGGCTAGTTAAAGATTTTTTGTTAAATCATGTTAGTTTATTGAATAAAAAGTATCCTAAATCACAGAGTAAAAGGGAAGATGCTATAACAATACTATCAAATGATGAGTTGAAGAATTTTTACAATAAAGGTGTAGAAGAAGGAATATTACAACCAATGGCATCTTACAAAGGATGCAGAAACCTGTATGACAAAATGAACCAGATAAAAAATGAATCCAAAAGTATAATTAAAAGAGAAGAACGGGAAGAAAATTTAAAGAAAATAGATAAGTCGATAATCAGCGCAATTAATGACATAAAAAAACATAGAGAAGCAATCCTTAACTGTAAAGACTTTCAAAGTTCTTACATAAAAGAGAAAAAAGAACATCCATTTAGAGGCAACGCATGTCAAAAAATGATTGATATATATCAAGAGAGAATTGTTGGATATCAGGAGAAAATTCGTCAAAACTTAAACCAAATAAAAGCGATATTAAAAAGTGCGCCGCAAGAAATGGATGATGTGGAAGAATTCGAGGAAATAATTGATGATATACATGAAGCAAAGCAGTGTGATGAAATTTTTGATTCAGCTTTAATTTGTTTATCGAACATACAGAATGAGCTAGATATTCAGCTGGAAAATCCTTCAACAGAACTCAGAGTTTCACACATTAACGTTAAAACTGAGCTAACTAGGTTATAAGAACCAAATCTTTAGGGTAATGAAAGCACTTTAATTCAAGACAGCTCTTAGTCTGTGTTTTAATTTGGTTGTGTTTTATTAAAAAAACTTTAAATTTATTTTATAATCGATACTCAAATATAATGACTCAAACTTGGGATTTGTTGCAAACAGGGCAAAAGGAAGGCTATAAAATTGCGTATACTAATGCTCGTATTATCGACCCGGAAACTAAACTTGATATAAAAGGTTCATTATTGACTGAAGGGGATAAAATTGTTGACTTTGGTGAATCATTATTTTCAACAAGTGGAGTTGATGAAACAATAGACTGTAAAGGGCTTGTTCTAATGCCAGGCCTTATTGACATTCACGTACATTTTCGTGAACCAGGCCAGGAACATAAAGAAACTATATATACAGGCAGCAAATCTGCAGCTGCGGGGGGAGTTACAACTGTAGTTTGTCAGCCAAACACTGTTCCAGCAATTGATAGCGTTATTTTGGCTAAATATTTGAAATATAGAGCACTTGAAACTTCACATGTAAACGTTGAATTTTACGCTAAAATCACCACTTCGGAAGAACACCTGACTGAAATGGCACTTTTAAAGGAAGCAGGTGCGGTTGGGTTCACCGATGATGGCATGCCAGTTATGAACCCAATGATTATGAGACAGGCGCTGCTTTATTCAAGTATGCTGAATGTTCCTATTGCTCAACATGCAGAAGATTTAAATTTATCTGCTGGTGGCGCAATCAACGAAGGTAAAATTTCTGAAGAATTGGGAGTAAAGGGGATCTTGAGTGCGTCAGAATCGGTTATGGTAAATCGTGATATACTGCTAATGAAGGATATGGAAAATGTGCACTACCATATTCTACATGTCTCTTCAAAAGATTCACTTGATGCTATTAAACGTGCAAAAGATTTGGGATTAAATGTTACGTGCGAAGTAACCCCTCATCACTTCACTTTGACTGAAGATATAGTAAAACAACATGGAGCAATTGCAAAAATGAATCCGCCGCTTCGCACTGAAGAAGATCGTTTAGCTATGGTTGAAGGTTTAAAGACAGGTGTGATTGATTGCATTGCAACTGATCACGCTCCGCATGATCGTAGTTCTAAAGATCTACCACTTGAAAATGCTGCATTTGGTATTGTTGGTCTTGAAACAATGCTGCCCCTTTCACTTGAACTCTATCACAGTGGGCAAATGGGTCTACTTGATGTGCTTGCAAAATTGACATATAAGCCTGCAGATATAATACACATACCACGTGGTCGTATACAAAAAAACCTTGCTGCAGACTTAATTTTAGTTGACCTCAATCATGAATGGGAAATTAAAACTGACAACTTTGCTAGTAAATCAAAGAATTCTCCTTTCGATGGTCGCAAAGTAAAAGGACACGTAGTACGTACTGTTGTGTCCGGCAAAACTATATACTCGCAGAAGAGTTAGTTATCATATCTTATCTATTCCAATTTGTTATCACCAGAATGGGCTAAGTGCACCTAAATTTAAATTAAGAAATCTTACACTGTCTCCGAATAAACACATCCTCTTATCTTTCCCTAATCTGTAAAGTTATTTTGTCTATCAATCTGATTCCAAAACAGCAAAATTATTGTATAATGTTACTTTGAAGTTTTATTTTCAATGCACAAGTTTGCAATACTCTTTTCTATACTGCTTGCAATAGTTGCTTACTACCTAAACAATGAAATCATATTTGAAATAGCAAAGCTATTTAGTGATATCTTTATCAGCTTGCTCAAATTAATAAGCTTACCTCTGGTTTTTTTATCCATAGTTTCCACAATTTCCGGGCTCAAAGACTCAATTGAAATCAAAGTCTTAGTTAAGAAAACACTATTTTATACTCTGCTTACAACTATTATAGCTGCGTTTGTTGCATTATCGTTTTATTTGTTAATAGATCCAGCAAGAAAAAATTTCATAAGTAATACAATAGGGAGTATTAACAGCAATAACCACAGTTATTTTTCATATTTAAAATCACTCATTCCTTCTAATTTTGTGCAAGTTTTTCTTGAAAATAATATGATTGGTAGCATATTAATCGCTTTTTTGATGGGTGGAGCTATTGTTTCACTTTCAAAAGAAAAGCAGGATATATTATATCAAGTATTCTCTGCACTTTTTGATACGCTACTTAAAATTGCTCAAGGGTTATTAAAATTTATTCCGCTTGCTGTTTGGTCTTTTATTACATGTTTTTTGCATGAATTAAAAGGCGGTAGTGAGTTCTACAACCTTTTATGGTATTTTGTTTGCATAATGTCTGCAAATTTTGTGCAGGCATTTCTGATTTTACCGCTATTTATGTGGTATAAAGGCATATCACCAATTCAAACGCTGAAAGGGGTTATGCCGGCACTCATACTTGCGTTTTTTTCTAAATCATCCAGTGCAACATTGCCAACAACTATAGAATGTGTGCAGAACAAGCTAAAGGTGCCAAAGAAATTGTCGTCTTTTATTTTACCAATATGCACAACAATTAATATGAATGCATGTGCTGCATTTATACTAATCACTGTAATGTTTGTTGCAGAAATGAACGGATACGTATTTTCCTTAAGCGAAATGTTGATATGGATTTTTTTAGCTACAGGAGCTGCAATTGGTAACGCTGGAGTGCCGATGGGATGCTATTTTATGGCAAGCAGTTATCTCATGTCGATGAATGTTCCTTTGCACATCATGGGACTTATTTTACCTATTTACACGATCATCGATATGTTTGAAACTGCAATAAATGTGTGGTCTGATATTTGCATAACTCAGATAATTAATAAAGAATGTAATAGTGAAACTTGAAAAATGATATTAGACGAAAATAACCTAATAATAAAAGAATTTAAAGAAGCAGAAGCAATTTTGCATGGGCATTTTGTTTTATCATCCGGACTGCATAGTGGCACATACATACAGTGTGCGAAGATTTTTGAAAATCCAAGCAGAGCCATGAAAGTTTGCGCATTATTAGCAGATAAAATAAAAAAAGAATTAAATAGCTCCATAGATTTAATATTATCTCCTGCAATTGGTGGAATAATTGTGGGTTATGAGATTGGCAGGCAGCTTGGAATAAAGACAATGTTTTGCGAGCGCGTTAATGGTAAGTTTGAATTACGCCGTGGATTTAAGATCAAAAAGGGTGAGAAAATATTGCTCATTGAAGATGTAATAACCACAGGTAAATCTTCACTTGAAGCAGTGGAATGTGCAGAAGGGAAAGGAGGTAAAGTTGTTGCTGAAGCTTCTTTGATAAAGAGAAATAGTGAAACGAAACTGCCTTTTCCTGTCATATCTTTGATTGAACTGAACATCAAAAATTACAGCGAGGAAGAACTTCCAAGTGAATTAAAACAACTACCCATAACAAAACCTGGGAGTAGAGAATATTTAACAAAGTAATCCTATAATATCTTGGAAGCACAGCACAGCTTTAGTTATTTACTCTAAGTGTATTTTATGTATACTTATTACTAAATTAATTTTGAAATGATAGAAAATGAACGAATTTAAATCGATCCGAAATATAGCAATAATCGCACACGTTGACCATGGTAAAACTACTTTGCTTGATAACATGTTAAAACAAAGTGGTACGTTCCGCGAGAATCAAGAAGTTCAAGAGCGAGTTATGGATAGTGGCGACCAAGAACGTGAGCGCGGAATTACAATACTTGCAAAGTGCACATCAATAATGTGGGGCGATGAAAAGATCAATATTATTGATACGCCAGGGCACGCGGACTTTGGTGGAGAAGTAGAAAGGGTATTGTGCATGGCAGATGGTGTATTGCTGCTGGTTGACGCTGCAGAAGGTCCCATGCCACAAACAAAATTTGTGCTCTCAAAAGCACTAAAAGCAAATTTGAAGCCAATTGTGATAATCAATAAGGTCGACCGACCAGACAGCAGAATTGATGAAGTATTAAATGAAATATATGAGTTATTTTTTAACCTTGATGCAACCAACGAGCAGCTAGATTTTCCAGTGTTGTATGCTTCAGGTAGAAATGGCTGGTGTGCTAAGGAGCTTTCTGATGAAAGAAAAGATTTAAGCCCATTATTTTCAACGGTTATAGATTATATAAAACCTTCTGTTTATAATCAAAATGCACCTTTTGCTATGTTGGTCACTCTACTTGAGTCTGATAAGTTTCTTGGCAGAATATTGACAGGAAAGGTTTATCAGGGCATTGCAAAAGTCAATTCAGATCTTAAGGTGCTTGACCTCGATGGCAAAGTAATTGAACGAGGAAGATTAACTAAGTTGCTCTCATTTTCTGGCTTGAAACGCATTCCAGTAGAACAAGCTGTGGCGGGAGACATAATTGCAATTGCAGGACTTGAGGAAGCTTCAGTTTCAGACACTATAGCGGCGCCAGAAGTTACAACTGCAGTAAGCTCAACTCCAGTTGATCCGCCGACAATGGCGATTACTCTGAGCGTTAATGATTCGCCTTTTGCTGGGCAAGAAGGTACAAAGCTTACCTCAACTGCTATAAAGGATCGCTTATACGCGGAGGCAGAAACAAATGTTGCAATTACTGTGACTTTGGCACCAAGCGGTGAAGCGTTTGAAGTAGGTGGACGTGGTGAGCTACAGCTTGGGGTGTTAATTGAAAATATGAGGAGAGAAGGTTTTGAGCTTTCGGTATCACGCCCTCGAGTGCTATTTAAGGAAGAAGATGGCAAAAAACTTGAACCTATAGAGGAAGTAGTAATTGATGTAGATGATGAATATAGTGGAATCATCATGGAAAAACTCAGCTTCCGAAAAGGTGAAGTGACTGACATGAGACCTTCTGGTAATGGCAGGACAAGATTAACGTTTTTAGTGCCATCAAGAGGATTAATTGGTTATCAAGGAGAGTTTTTAACTGATTCTCGGGGTACGGGCATAATTAACCGTTTATTTCACAGTTATGCTCCACATAGAGGTCCAATTTCTGGAAGGCGCAATGGAGTTTTAATTTCTACAGATAAGGGTGAGGCTGTGGCATATGCAATTTTCAATTTGCAAGACAGGGGAATTATGTTTATTAAGCCACAGGACAAGGTATATTGTGGCATGGTTGTCGGCCAGCATAGCCGTGACAATGATTTGGAGATAAATGTGTTAAAGGGTAAGCAATTAACAAACGTAAGAGCTTCAGGTAGTGATGAAGCTATAAAGCTCACTCCACCAAAGATAATGACACTGGAGGATATGATAGCGTATATAGATGATGATGAATTGGTGGAAGTAACTCCAAAATCTATACGTTTACGCAAGAAATTCCTTGATCCAAATGAACGTAAGCGTGCAGGAAGGGCAAAGAATAAGGAGTAATCAGAGGTTGAACATTTGCGAAAAATAGTGTATAATTATTCGTCTCCTAATTGTATTTAATTATGGCCTTTTCGAAATTTCTCGATCCAAAAAACAATTTCGCGTTCAAGAGAATATTTAGCACTGAGAAAAATAAAGATATTCTCATTCACTTTCTCAATGATATATTGGACTTCGCTGGCAAAGATGAAATAGAAGAAATAGAATTTCTCAGCACTATCATGGATGCTGAGATTGCCTCTAAAAAACAAAGTATTGTTGATGTTTTCTGTACTGATTCTGCTGGAACCCAGCTAATTATTGAAATGGTGCGACCTGAAAGTCTTCGGTCATATTGTTTAAAAGGAGAGGAATTCCTTCAGAAAGAAACTAAAAGAGTTCTAAAACTTATTAAACCAGATGTTTTGCCATCTGAGTCTACGCATCAGTGCGAATCGGGTAACCGGTTGGTGCCAAGCGATGCGGACAATAAACCTCCTCTTGAAAAAGAAGATGCTCAATCGTGAAAGGAGCATAAACTACAAGCATCATGTGGTTGGAGAGCTAGGCTTAGTGGTATGGTGAACGTAAGTGAAGCTTCATAAGTATCGTAACGATTAAAGAGCTAAAGATGCTGATAAGCTCCGACCAAAAGGTAATGTGACATTTTTCATTTCTGGATGTACGCAAATCACCGGTATAGAGAAGTCACCTAACCCACTGTTGTATGACAGAAGGAACAGGGTAAGCCTGTATTTCCGCCTATATGGCAAGCAAACCGCAAGGAACGCTGATGAAAATGCAGGTAAAGGATAATGGAGAAAGCGAATGCCATTTTGTAACGAAATGGATAGAATTTGTAACATTAATTCGCGTGAAAACGAGCAGACTTTCATTTGGTCCCTCGTGACAAGAAACTTTGTTAACCACTTGAGGTAGAGAAGCAGATGATTACAAGTAAAACTGTAAGTGCGCCTACCAACAGCTCTGAAGCATGGAACCAGTTATCATGGAAGAAATGCCAAAAGTTGTTATGAGGCTACAAAGACGTATTGTTAAAGCTGTCCAACAAGGAAGATGGGGTAAGGTGAAAGCTTTACAGCATCTTCTCACACGCTCCTTTAGCGGCAAAACTTTAGCTGTTAAAAGAGTAACTGAAAACTGACCTTACCCACAAAAATGATGAAGAAATTAGGAATATTTTTTACAAAAAGGACAATACTAACAAAAGAACTTTATTCTATTTAGAATATAAAGTTACAATAAATTTTCCTGTCATCTCCAAATAAATTACATTAACTTAGTATTGTATATTGTTAATAACTTAAATAATACAACCATTTTCAGCAACAAAAACCAAAGGTCTTGAGATACAAGATATTTGTATGGTTACTATGATAGTTCCTTTTTTAAGAAAGTTTTAAATTTCATACCTAACAATAAACAACTTTAGGTTTAAATTTATGAAATCAGTTGTTATATACATCAGCAAATACGAATTTAACTGGTGTTATGGACTTAAATAAATTTACCGAAAAAGCAAAAAGTCTAATTCAAAGTGCTCAAATGAAAGCGTTGGGGGCTGGGCATCAGATTTTTATGCCTGAGCATTTACTCAAAGTGATGCTTGAGGATGAATTAGGTTTAGTTCAGGATTTGATAAACGCTTGTGGTGGAAATGTGCAAAGTATTTCTGATGCTGTGGATAGCGCAATAAAAAAGTTGCTAGTAATTGAAGGTCCAGGAAGTGGTGGCCTTCAGCTTTCAAGAGAAATAGCAAAAGTTTTTGAAGATTCAATTGGTATTGCTCGGAGGAATAAAGATTCATTTGTTGCTGTCGAGCGTTTACTGCAAGGCCTCACTGCACAAAAAGATGATACTGTAGGCAAAATTCTGGCAGAGAATGATGTGACTCCACAAAAACTGAACTCAGTTATTGTAGAAATGAGAAAAGGCAGCAGTGCAGACTCGCCAAACAGTGAGGAAAAATTAAACGCAGCAAAGAAATATACAAAAGATGTTACAGAGCTTGCTATGCAAGGAAAGCTTGATCCTGTAATTGGTCGTGATGAAGAGATCAGAAGAACTATGCAGGTATCACTAAGGCGGACAAAAAATAATCCAGTGCTGATCGGTGAACCTGGTGTTGGAAAAACTGCAATAGTCGAGGGGCTTGCAAACAGAATTGTTGCAAACGATGTGCCACTTAGTTTGCGTGATGCAAAGGTTTTAGCTTTGGATCTGGGTAGCTTAATCGCTGGAACGAAGTTTAGAGGAGAATTTGAAGAAAGGTTAAAAGCAGTTATTAATGAGCTTTCGAAAGCGGAGGGAAAAGTTATCTTGTTTATAGATGAGCTTCATACTTTAGTTGGAGCAGGAGCAACAAGTGGTGCAATGGATGCTTCAAATTTGCTAAAGCCTGCTCTTGCGCGTGGAGAAATTCGCTGTATAGGAGCCACAACTTTAGATGAATATCGTGAACATATAGAAAAAGATCCTGCACTTGCAAGGCGTTTCCAGCCTGTGTTTATCTCTCAACCAACTGAAACTGATACCATTTCAATACTCAGGGGTTTGAAGGAAAGATATGAGGTGCATCATGGTATAAGAATTACAGACGGTGCAATAATTGCTGCTGCAACGTTGTCCAATAGATATATAACAGATAGGTTTTTACCTGATAAAGCAATTGATTTGATTGATGAAGCAGCAAGTAGGGTGAGAATTGAAATGGATAGCAAGCCTGAAGTTATTGATGAACTTGAGAGAAAGGTTATACAGCTAAAGATTGAAGCAGAGGCTCTAAAAAAAGAAAGTGATGAAAATTCTAAACAGCGTTTAAAAAAGATAAATGAGGAGATTGAAAACCTAAACAGTAAATTTGCTGACTTAAACAGCAAATGGCAGATGGAAAAGAATAAAATAGCTAGAATACAAGAAACAGCCGAAAAATTAGATAACGCTAGAAAAGAGTTGGAATTAACTCAGCGGAGTGGAAATTTAGGAAGGGCAGGGGAATTGATGTATGGTGTGATTCCTCAGCTTGAGAATGAATTAAAAAATCAGGAAAAGGTTACTGATAGCTTCTTAAAGAAAGAAGTGACTGGAGATGACATTGCAAACATTGTTTCAAAGTGGACGGGAATTCCAGTTGATAACATGATGCACAGTGAAAAGGAAAAACTCCTTAACATGGAGAATGAAATAGGAAGAAAAGTAATAGGGCAGAAAAATGCAATAGAAGCAATAAGTAATGCAGTTAGGCGCTCTCGCTCTGGTGTGCAAGATACTAATCGACCTTTCGGTTCATTTTTATTCTTAGGCCCAACCGGGGTTGGAAAAACGGAACTGGCAAAAGCCCTTGCTGAATTTCTGTTTGACGATCAATCAGCGCTTCTGCGTTTTGATATGTCAGAATATATGGAAAAACACTCTGTTTCAAAGCTAATTGGCGCACCTCCGGGGTATGTTGGCTATGAGCAAGGTGGCAGATTAACCGAAGCAGTAAGAAGAAGGCCATATCAGGCTATTCTGTTTGATGAAATAGAGAAGGCAAATCCAGATATATTTAATCTATTGCTGCAAATCTTGGATGAGGGTAGACTCACTGATAGTCATGGTAAATTAATTGATTTTCGCAACACCATACTGATTTTAACTTCTAACCTTGGCGCTGAGATAATGCTTAAAGGGAATGTTGATTCTATAAGAAATGAAGTGATGCAAATAGTTAAGTCGGCATTTCGTCCAGAATTTTTAAACAGACTGGATGAAATTATTATATTCCACAGTTTAACCAGAGATGACATCTATAAAATTATAAATGTTCAATTTTCTTATTTACAAAAAACACTTGCTAAGCGTAAACTGAGTATAAGTTTGTCACAGGAAGCTAAAGAACTAATAGCACAAACTGGCTATGACCCTGAATATGGAGCAAGGCCATTAAAAAGGGTTATACAAGAGTGTATTCAAAATAATTTAGCTAAATTAGTTTTATCAGGGGAAGTAGTAGAAAATGATGAGCTAATAGTGTACGCTCTTGATAATGAAATCTTAGTTAAAAAGGTTTAAGTTCACTGTGTATTTTTGTTAAAAAAAATGTGTATAGATCATAATGTTGACACTGAGTCTTTATTTAAGTTAGCTGATCAAGAAAATCAGCAAGATAAAGAAAAAATTAAAAAATTTATTAAGTATTTTTATAGTTTTGTTTATAAAAGCGACCTAAAAGCCAATGATAAGTTTTTGCTATATATTGTAAACGATGCTTACAATTTTGTTTCTCAAAAAGAGAAAGATGAAAGTAAGTTAGTAGTAAGCAATATAGATGATATACCAGGAATAGAAGGCGATTTTACCACGATTAAGATAACAAACGATGATATGCCATTTTTGGTTGACTCCGTTATTGCAACTATTAAGTCGCACGATTTAACCATATGCTATTACAGCAACAGCATAATTAACATTAAAAGAAAAGATGGCCTAATAGACGAGATTTACCCTTTGGAAGAAAGCAATGGAGTCAAAGAGTCAGTTATATATGTAATTATCAAAGGTATAAGTGACAGTTTTGTTGATACATTAAAAGAATCTCTACAAAAAACGCTGAAAGCAGTTAATTGTGTTGTGAAAGATTGGTACTTAATGCTCAAGAAACTTGATGAGGCAAGTCTTTCTGTCATCCCAGTACTTGATACTGGGATCCAGGAAAAGGACACGTGGATTCCAGTGTCACGCACTGGAATGACACCAGACCGAAATCAAGAGCAAAAAGATTTTCTAGTTTGGCTAAAGAACAATAATTTTGTATTTCTAGGTTATCAAGAATATATTGCTGGTAAAGATGAAAAACTCGTCTGTGATAGCAAAAAGGACCTTGGCCTGATGAGAGTAGGTCAAAGTACGTTGATTCCTTCTGCAAACCTTGATTCCCTATACATATTGAGATCAGATCTAATCTCAATAGTCCATCGGCGTACATACATGAATTGTATAGGAGTAAAAGAATTTGATGACCAGGGTAATGTAGTAAAGGAACGGCGTTTTTTCGGGCTATTTACTTCTGTAGCGGAGGTCCAAGATATTCGAACTATTCCAATAATAAAAGATAAAGTTAAAGTTATAGAAAAAAATGCAGGATTTGTAACCGGGGGCCACAACAATAAAGCTTTGATTTCTATTTTGCAAGTGTTCTCTTGTGATGAATTATTCCAATCAAATGAAGACGAATTATTTAAAATTTGCATTTCGATCATGTCTCTTGCGATTAGGCCAAGGGTCAGATTATTTTTAAGAAGAGTCGGGGATTTTATTAGTTGCATAGTGCTGATACCGATGCATTATGCTAGCGCTAGGCTAATGTTCAAGATACGTGACATATTGAAGGATGAGACAAGTGCAGGAAGTTCAGATATTTATAACAATCACATTATCAATGAATATGATTTGATGAAATTGCATGTAGTGCTAAAGACCAAAAATGCTAGCGTTCTTGATGATGAAGTTTTGCGTATCGAAAACAAATTAAGAAACATTACAGAAAAGTGGGAAGATCGTTTTATAGACAATTTATACAATACTTTTAGCACTGTTGAGGATATATTCATCCGTTATTGCA
>NZ_LYUY01000229.1:0-242 GCF_001675785.1 Wolbachia endosymbiont of Nomada ferruginata | reverse complement strand
CAAGTGCAACCACTATAGCACCAGTTAAAGTTGCAAGATCAATCATAAATTTTGGTGAGAATCTATCTTGCGTATACCATAAAGCATCTGCAAGTATGAGCCTTCCTTCTGCATCGGTGTTCAACACTTCTATTGTTTGTCCAGACATTGAAGTTACTACATCACTTGGTCTTTGAGCATTACCACCCACTGCATTTTCTGCAAGTGCGACCACACCGATCGCATTTACTTTTGCTTTTCGT
>NZ_LYUY01000193.1:0-579 GCF_001675785.1 Wolbachia endosymbiont of Nomada ferruginata | reverse complement strand
GAAACTCCTTCTTTCACTAGATTTTTTGCTATTTCCAACTTTGCTTCTTCCTGATTAATTTTTTCGCTAATATGAACAAACCTGACTAATGAAGGTACTATTTTGCCTAACTTTTGACTCTCGTATATTTTTGTTAGATAGAGTATTTCTTCGTCTTCATCTTCATGCTCTCTTACTGTTATTGGTTTAGGTAATAGATCTACAGCATCAACTGATAATACTCTTGCTATTATATATAGTACTTCAATTGGAATAACGATATATCCCTGTTCATAGCTGTTTACTTCTTGATATGCTAGCCCGATCTTACTTGCCAACTCTGCTTGAGTACACCTTTGCATTAATCTACACTCTTCTATTTTTTGCCCTATTTTGTAGCTTATAGGACTAACATTACTTGCAGAAATAAACATATATACCTCCATTTAAGAAAAAACTTTATTGCTATAATTTTTTTACGAGCTATCCATCTAAAACCATATCAATAGATAAACCTACCGCTTGCAAAATAATATCAATAGAAATTCCCCCTTTTACTAGATCCTTTGCAACTTTAATCCTTTCTATCTCTCTCACTTT
>NZ_LYUY01000192.1:0-582 GCF_001675785.1 Wolbachia endosymbiont of Nomada ferruginata | reverse complement strand
TCTTGAGGAAATAGAACCAAGATTATTTTCTTTTAACAGCCCTTACGGTGCATGTGGTTCGTGTAATGGGCTTGGTAAAAAGCTGGCTATTGATGTGAAGCTGATAGTGCCAGATGAAACTCTTTCAATATCTGAAGGCGCTTTAAAGCCAGTGGGATCAATGTTCCGTCAAGTGCACACAGGTTATGGATTTTTAAAAAGTGCAATTCTATCACTGGCTGAAAATTGTAAATTTAGCCTTGATGTTCCGTGGAAGAACATAGATCAAGAAGTAAAAGATATGATACTCTTTGGCTTCGGTAAATTTCAAGGTTTGGTCAGTATCTTAGAAAACCAGATGGATTATGATGAAACGCTTGTTGAGCGATATTGCTCTGTTACTCACTGCAGAGAATGCACTGGCTATAGATTGAGAAAAGAAGCGCTTACAGTAAAAATTGATAGCAAACATATAGGTGAAATATCAGGGCTTAGTATCGATGAATCCCTTAAGTGGTTTGAAAATTTGCCAGACAAGCTCACAGAACAACAGAAGCAAATCTCAAATAAAATACTAAGTGAAATAATCAAGAGGCTAACATT
>NZ_LYUY01000035.1:0-12146 GCF_001675785.1 Wolbachia endosymbiont of Nomada ferruginata | reverse complement strand
AATTGAACATAAGACGCCGATACATTAAGTAATCCTTACCTTTTAATCTGCAGATTGGCGAAAGCAAATACAATAGCTTCAGTTTCATGATAAGGGGGTTGGCGAAGGGTGTCAAGTAAGTTTTTTTGTTTCTGCGGGCTACCTGGTTTTTCTACTGAAATTTTGAAAAATGTAATCTACTTCTATATTCAAATATATCAAGCAGTAATTCAAAATCAGCCATTGCGCCTTTTGCGTTATTATACGCGAGATTGAGCAGCTCTTTGTCCTGATATAAATCAGCAAATTTAAATTCCATACATCCTGATTGTTTTGTGCCTAAAATATCTCCACTGCCTCTTAGCATCATATCCCTTTCAGCAATGTAAAATCCATCTTGTGACTCACACATGATCTTTAACTTTGAAGATGAGCTTTTACTTAAATTATCGTATAATAATACACAAAAAGATGGCTTGTTTCCTCGCCCTACTCTGCCTCTTAACTGATGCAATTGTGATAACCCAAATTGCTCTGCATTTTCTATAATCATGATGGTTGCATCTGGCACATCTATACCAACTTCTATCACAGTGGTTGCAACAAGCAGAGAAAATTCATTCCTTTTGAAGGAAAACATAATTTGATCTTTCTGCTCCTGAGTCAATTTTCCGTGTATTATCCCGACTTTATCAAGAAATGTTTTTTGTAATTCCTGAAAACGCATCTCTGCTGCAGCAATATTGGTCTCTTCGTTTTCTTCTATATATGGACAAATCCAATATGCTTTTTCGCCCCTGTTTATAGCACCTTTTAGCTTTTCAATAACATCTGGCACCCTACTAATGTTCATAGTTACAGTTTTTATTGGCAATCTGGATTTTGGTTTTTCTTTCAAAATTGAACATTCAACATCACCATACATAGCTTGCTGCAAGGTTCTTGGAATGGGAGTTGCAGTAACGAAAAGTATATCGGCATTTTCTCCTTTTCCTACCAAGCGATTTCTCTGCATCACTCCAAATCGCTGTTGCTCGTCTATGACTGCAAGCCCTAAATTTTTAAATGTAACGTTAGCTTGAAATAGTGCATGAGTGCCAATCACTATATTTAAAACACCACTTGCAAGTTCGTTCATGATAATCTTTCTTTCCTTGCGCGAAGTTTTACCAGTAAGCAGCGCAACTTTTATATCGGTACAGGATAAAACTTCCTCAATCCAATTATAATGTTGCTCCGCCAAGATAGTAGTCGGTGCCATTAGAGCTGCCTGCATGTTGTTTTCTACCACATTTATCATCGCAAAAAGTGCAACTACGGTTTTGCCACTACCAACATCACCTTGCAGCAAGCTTATCATGCGATACTTGGATTTTTGTCTCTCTGAGATCTCATCTATTGCACGAGTTTGATCATTTGTTAATTGAAACGACAATTCATTTAAAACTTGCTCTTTGTATTTACTCAATATTACAAATTCTCTTCCCCTTTCTTTCACATGATTTTTTCTTGCAAGTTTCAGCGCTAGCTGATACGCAAACAATTCATCATAAGCAAGCCTTTTTCTACAAACCTCAGCTTCCGCCAATGAGCTTGGTCTGTGCAACTTTATGATGCTTTCCCTCCAACTCAACCATTTTTTTTGCTTGATTAATGTATCATCTATCCACTCTGGTAAATCAGGCAATTCCTTTAGATTAGAGCTTATTATGTTCCCAATGCGCTTATTGGTAATGCCACGGCATAATTGGTAAACTGGCTCTATGCAAGCTATTTCTTTAAATTGGTTGATGTCAAGCGACACGTAATCTGGATGAGTAATCTGCCAATGTTCAGCAAATTTTTCGAGTTTGCCACTGACGATCACAGAAGCTCCGATTGGAAATAGTTTATATAAATACTTAACTGAGTAATTAAAAAAGACTATGAATATATACTGACTCTCACTTTCAACGACTATTTTATATGGTCTACCTCTAAAAGTGGGCGACTGATGCTCATAAACTTTTGCAATGAAAGTTGTAAATTCTCCAACTCGAGCATCAGATAGTAACTTGCTTCTATCCACATAACTAAGTGGCTTATAAAACAGCAGATCCACCACCTTGTCCCCACCACAAAGTTTAGGCAATATTGCGGAATGGAACTTAGGTATATTCTCCAGCCTGCTATTTAGAAAAATCTGATTGCTCATTGAGATTCATACATGTGTAAAACTGTTATAGAGCCTTTTTAAAATCTTGTCACCTTATGGTCAGGTATGCACTATAGCTAGCACAGCTCTCTAACGTCATACCGCGATTCATTCGCGGTATCTCAGCCGCTAACACGTAACGGAATGACGAATTTGTTGTTTTTAAAATCGTCGGTAAGCCTAAGTTACCCCTAACTATATTTGCTATCATAGGGCTTATAGTAGGTATTTTATTAACTTATTAATCATTTTTATGTATTATTATACTATCAGCAGTCTATATCAAGGTATTAATAATGAGTAGCTCTATATCAGAAGAAAAGGAAAATCCAGTAGTTACATTAAGAGCTCAAGCAGAAAAGTTTGGTTTTAGCAAGTTAAGAGCTGGTAAAGACAATGCTGAAGCGAATTCTGGTAATACAGCGTTCTTAGATTTTCAGAGAATGGATTTTGTTATTAACGGCAAAAGTATAAGTAAAGATTTGATTGCCGAGCTATACAAAGAACATGATAGTTTACTGCCAAAAAGTGAAGGTAAAAATGAAGACTACCGCCCATTTGCAAGAAAAGTTTTTAAGGAGATGTTCAAATACGCTAAGGCAGAAGTTCCAAGTGACTCTATCTTGGAAGAATTAGTTATCAATTGTAATCAAGCAGGATATGAAGCTGGTGTACATATAGAGTTTCAAGGTGCACTTAGCCAGCATTCATTCATAATAGAAAGCCCTGAAAAAGTAATAAGTATTGACTGTGTTAGCCAAAATAATGTGAGTGTTAAATCTGATATGACATTACCAATATTTTTCCAAAGGAGTGACGGTACATTCGGTGACAAGGTGTGTGATCTATCCAGCTCACTAGAATTCACGCTTAAGTCTCAAGATGATAAAAATGTAACATACACAAATGGTAACTTGTCACTTACTGTTCCTGAGAGACTGAAGGACTATAATATAGGTGATAAAAGCTTATTTGACATTATAAAAGAATACTTTCAGAAATTGTGCGAGAGGCTTGGATTTTTTAAAATAAAAATAGAGCATGGTTTAGGCGATCCACTAGAAGTAAGCGACCATCTGGAAAATATGGAACCCCCTATTCGTAGTAATGAGCACGGCCTGAATTAAAATATCTTGAGCTTGTTTGCACAATCAATCACTTCAGCATTTAGAAATTGTTTTTTAAACCAGGTATACTGACGTTTCGCGTAGTGTCTTGTGTTTGTTTGAGCAATTTGTATCGCTTCGTCTAAAGTAATCTCACCTTTCAAGTACTTTATAATTTCTGGCACTCCGTGTGCTTTCATAGCTGGCAAATGTGGGGCTAGGTTCATGCTAAGTAGCTTTTTTACTTCATCAATTGCTCCATTTTCAATCATTGTAATGAAACGAGAATTTATTTTTCGGTATACATCTTCACGTTTAGGCAGAATTGTATATATCTTAAAATTATTGAATAAAGGAGGCTGTCTATTCTCTTGCCATACAAAAATTGACTTGCCAGTTTCAGTGATAACTTCAAGTGCCCTTGAAAGGCGGTGCGAGTCATTCATGAACACTTTACCTTGAATCCTTGGATCTTTGCTTAGCGCTAATTTGTAAAACTCCTCTTTACTTAAATTTTTCCTTAATTCGCTTACATTTTTCCTCACTTCCTGACTTATTTGTGGCATTGATGATAAGCCTTTGATTAAACTGCTGATGTAAAGCCCGCTTCCTCCAGTGATGATAGGTATTTGAGCATTTTCTAATGCGTGATTAACTTCTTTTTCTAAATCTTCTAACCATAGACCCACGGAATAATTTTCTTTTGCTGAAACATAACCATATAGTTTATAAAATACTTCTTGCTTTGGTGGTTGAGCAGTAATTATGGGAATTTCTTCATATACCTGCTTTGAATCACAATTTATTATACTAATATTTCCATATTTTTCTATCAGGTTATCGCATAATTCTGATTTACCTGAGGCCGTAATTCCTGTAATAATTACTATATTATTTTTCATTTATATTAATTAATTAACATATGATAAAGTGTAGTAAAAGTTTGGATTCTACAATCTAAAGTTTGGAGATTTTTATGGCAGAAAACAACGACAATAATTCATTTACTAAGCGTTTCACAAACAGGACTCCTGGCGGTACAGGGGAAGGTTTTTCCAGTAAGTATTCGTCTCAAAACACCAAAGAACGTGCGCTAGGGGAAAAAGGAAAAATTTCTGAATTAGCAGGCAAAAAAACCGAATCCAAGGAAGCTTTTTCTGAAAGTGGCGGCATAAAAAGTAAAAGCAGAACTGTCAATGAAAGATCTTTTGCTGATGCAACAAAAAGAAGTAGGTCAGATCTTGTATACTTAGTCCGTGGTAAAGATCGTGGAAAATCAGCGTGGCATTATGTATTAGTTGATAAAGAGAAAAGAGAAATGTTTCTAGCAAAAAGCAGAACTGGCTCTATAGATGTTGCAGACTATGGAGAGATTTTGTATTCAGGATGGGGAGAGGATCCACCACAGGCAATAGTTGATAAAGTCAATGAAGAGTTTGGGTTGTAGCAAGTCTGCATAACAAATGGTAAGCTGCGTTGTATTATATTCACAAAAACTAGCGTATCTGTTTAGAGGAGTGGCTAATGTGCAAATATTGAAGCAAAGTGCGTGACACACAGCTGTACGAGCATTGCAATATGGTACATAGTAAACGATGTCATTCCAGTGCTTGACACTGGAATCCAGCTTTTTCATAATCATCAAAATGTTGTATTTTAACATAAAACGGCTACTTTTATGCTTACCAACTTAATAAAATTCCTGGATCCCAGTGTCAAGCACTGGGATGACATCATAGGGGCGCTGGAATGACACCCTGACAACCGTCATCCCGCTACTTGTTAGCGGGATCTAGAGATACCGCGAATGAATCGCGGTATGACGGTTCGCGGCGGCATGACAAGAAAGGAGCAGCAGGATGACGCCTCACCATGTCATTCCAGCGCGTGGCACATATCTGTACGAACATTGTTATAATAAGAGTTCAAGAGAGATGTCATGAAAATAGCTGGCACTGGAATCTTGTTCCAATGTTAAATGACACAAAGTTGAAAAAGTAGAGCAAGAATTACTTACAATTCAATAATTCTCCAAAATCAATTATGTTTGAAAAGTAATCACTATCTATAACGTCATCACTCACACCATTAACGTGAATAAGAACTGGACGGCATGAAAAGCCTTTTGGACGCTTTAGTGTATCTATTTTCTTTTGTACTTCTTGTATTATTGAATGACCGATTTTATTTTTTGAAAATTTGATTTCGCAAATGTAGAGAGTGTTAAACTTGGTTTGAATCATGTAATCAATTTGACAACCAGCACCTGTCTTCCTCTGAAAAAATGGATTTTCGCTTACTATTCCATCAATTCCCAAGATATTATGTATGCTCTTTCTATTGTTAAGCACCAAATTTTCAAACTGAAGCCCAACGATTGTATGCCACTCTGGCAGGGACGTGAATAACCCCATAGAATAGGTGTCACGATTAATTTTTCCTAGATTTTTTTCAATATATTTTAGATAAAACCTTAAATAATTATCTTGAAGTCTGTACTTCCTGAGTCGTGAATCAGTACTCGTTTTTATATTCCAAGTGTGATCCCTTGCAATAAAACCAGCAAGCTCCAGCTCATGTAGATACTCAGAAATGCGTCCATGTCTTGCAATGTTTAAAGCAGTACAAATTTCTTCCTGTTCTTTAGCTCCAGTAGAAAGAGCTCTCACTATTTGCTTGTAAAAAGCTGTTTTTCGCATGAATAGATCTGAAAATATTTGGTCAAATTCCTCAACTAAAAATCCACCTCTTGTAAAACAAAGCTTTTTAATATTTTCTTCAGCACTGTGTTTAAAATTTACCTCTTCTAAATACTTTGGGATTCCACCGGTTACTGCAAGCACCTTAAACTTTTCGTATGCTGAAATATTTTTTGGCCAAAATTCATTGCAATCAGAAAGTGATAATTCTCCGAGTGTTAAAGTCAACGATATTCTTCCCACAAAACCAGTACTACTAAGTATATTTTTTTCAATCCAGGATGAAGCTGATCCACAAACAACAAAAATTAGCTTGTTATTATTTTTTAGCTGTGTATCCCAAAAATTCTTTATTTTGCCTAAAAAAGTTGGATCTTTTGAGCCCATCCAAGAAATTTCATCAAAGAGCAACAATATTTTGCCAGATAGTAAACGTTCACCAACTGCCCATAGTAAGTCACTCCAATCGTCATATCTAGCAAAAGATGTATTAAATTGTCTAGCAACTTGTCTAGAAAATTCATTAAGTTGGTGGGATGTTGTAGTATGCTTTTCTGGTGGCAAACCTATAAATGAGTAATACTGCTCGAAATGCTTACCAAATTCTTGAATTAAGCGACTTTTTCCTATACGACGCCTTCCTTTGACTACTACAAAAGATGCAGTATTTTTTTCTGTAAGCTCCAGCAGTTGTTTTAATTCAGCTTGCCTACCAATAAACGATAGAGACATAAAATACAAAATATAAATCTTTGTCTCCATTATACATGATGAAATTGGAGACGTAAATAAGTAAATTTTGATCTTTGTCTCTATAATGCTATAGCTAAACTGACTTACGACAATTTGAAAAACGACAAACTCGTCATCCCGCTACGTGTTAGCGCCGCGGCGGTATAGCTATAAATTGTTGATATCTTTTTTATATCACATTTTTAACTTACAATAGTTAGCCAGCGTTCCTTACATTAACCAAATCTTTCAAATTCTGCACTCACCACTACCTATAACTCACTTTCACGCAATATTGATCGTTCTTAAAAAGCAATCTAACATTTTTTATTCCTTGATTGCGAAGCTTTGATGCAGCTGATTTAGCAGCCTGAGCACTTTTAAAAAATGCAACATATCCCTTACTTTCTGCACTGTCTTGTTTCGGGTGACGTTTCTGCATTTCTTTTTCATATCGCTTTCTGTAATGAGGAGTATTTTGTATCAATTGTTCTGACATCTTTCTTAGGTATTGAACTTTTACTTTTGCAAGCCCAGATTTATGAAATCCTAAGACTTGAGCTGCTTTTTCTGATAAGTCTATTATTCTGCCTTCAATAAAAGGCCCTCTATCGTTAACCCTTGTAACAAGCTTTCTTCCATTTTCTAAATTAGTGACAAGAACAAAGCAGGGTAAGGGCAAAGTCTTATGCGCTGCAGAGATCAAGTGACGGTTAAACACTTCACCATTTGCTGTAAGCGTGCCATGATCTTCTATTCCATACCACGACGCTGTCCCTATCTCTTCATAGTGTTTACAGTTTTTTGGATAATAAGTTATACCATTTATTGTGTAGCTGCTGCCAATTTTATAATGACCTGCAGTGCAGTTAAACCTGTTGCTAAAACTGCAACTGCTTATCAAAACAAATGTTAGACATAGAAAGGTTAGGTTTTTTATCATTGTATTCGGTAAGAGGGTTCGATACTATGAGGATTTTAAATTATACTATAATAAATTTAGTAATGAGTAAACATCTACTGCTAAATATTAACAAAACTCAAAAAGGAATAATACATATTATTGGTATAGGTGGAATCGGAATGAGCGCTATTGCTGAAATTCTTCACAATTCCAATTACAAAGTTCAAGGCAGTGATGCACAATCAAACAATAATGTGGATAGATTACGAGAGCTGGGTATAGAAGTTTACATTGGTCACAATGCTGATAATATAAGCCAAGCTCAAATAGTCGTACATTCTTCTGCAATAAAATCTGATAATGTGGAGTTAATTGCGGCAAAAAATAACAATAAAACCGTTTTGCATAGATCAGACATGCTTACTGAACTTTTAAGAGATAAATATGTGATAGCGGTTTCAGGTTCGAGCGGTAAGACAACGACAACAGCAATGATTGCCTCCATTTTTGATCATTCTAATATTGATGCAACTGTAATTGTAGGAGGAATACTAAATTCGTATCAGAGTAATTCAAGACTTGGAAGGAGTAACATTTTTTTAATCGAAGCTGATGAGTCTGATGGAACCATGCTAAAAATTCCTGCAAATATTGCTGTCATAACGAGTATTAACGACGATCATATGGATCATTATGGTACATTTGACGATGTTAAGCATGCATTCTCTCAATTTATAAATAAAGCAGATTTTGCAGTTTTGCCTGATTCTGTAGACATTAGTTATGATGCAAATAACTCTATGATGTTTGGATTTGAGGATGCCAATATTAAAGCTGTTAATATTAAACAGCATGCTAACAGCATAGAATTTGATGTGTTTATTGATGATAGTTGTATGGTTCAAAATAACTGGATCCCAGTGTCAAGCACTGGGATGACACCTTTATGTTTTGGAACGATACCGATGCCTTTCCCTATTTCCCCTACTCCTTTGTCATCCCATCACCCTCTGTTATCCCATCACCTTCTGTCATCCCATCACCTTCTGTCATCCCAGTGCGTGACACTGGGATCCAGCCCTTTAAAAAACATAGTACTATCAAACGCAATAGGTATTCACAAAGTAAGCAACGCCTTGGCTGCAATATCAGTTGCGATAAAACTCGGGATTAGCGATGCAGAGATTAAAAAAGGCCTTTTGGAATTCAAAGGAGTAGCAAGAAGATTCTCTTTGATTGCCAATATTAAAGGTGTTAAGTTAATTGAGGATTATGCCCATCATCCAAATGAAATATATGCAACTTTAACGGCTGCACGTTCGATTACTAAAGGAAAAGTAATAGGAATTATCGAACCACTTCGTTTTGCTCGCATTCGTAATTTTTTTGATGAATTCATACGAATTTTCATGATGTTTGATTATGTCATCCTCACTCCTGTTCATCCCCCAGAAGACAAGCCTATTCCTGGTTGTGGGATTGATGATATACAAAAAGCTTTAATCAGTAATGGATTTAATAACACAAAAATTATGAATGATGTTTTGCTCATTTCACATTTTATTAGTGATTCGACAAGTCCAGGTGATATAGTATTATTTATTGGTGCTGGTAGTAATATAGCTAAATTGGCAAAGGAAGCTGCAAAGCTCATAGCAGAAACTATACAAACATCTAGTTAAACGATAGAATAAATGCAAGTACTGGTGTCATGCAAACTGGAATCTAGTCAATTATATATATGGAAAATGAATTTAATTGAGAAAAAGAATCCGGACTGGGAGGATTTATATGATAAAATTGTGTAATAAGGCTGGATCCCAGTGTCGAAGCACACAACTGTACGAACGTTGTGATATGGGGGTAACTTCCACTAAGAATGATGTCATCCCAGTGCCCAGACACTGGGATCCAGAAAACTTAATCGTAAATGAGCACACCAGGTGGCTGTATAGTAAAAGCTGGATTCCAGTGTCAAGCACTGGAATGACAACTAGAATTATCTTCAGATCACACGTTTGTACAGAAAGTTTACAGTAGGGATTTAATGCAATGAATAAGATAATCAATAACGTATTTGCAAGAGAAATTTTAGATAGCAGGGGTTACCCCACTGTTGAGGTAGAGATTGAGCTCTGTGATGGAGCAATAGGTAGGGCATCTGTACCTTCTGGAGCTTCAACCGGTAAATTAGAAGCCTTGGAACTCAGGGATCAAGATGAGAAAAGGTATTGTGGTAAGGGAGTGCTGAAAGCTGTTCAAGCTGTAAATGGGATAATAGCAGATGAAATCATCGGCATGGATGCAACAGGTCAAAATGCGATTGATAAAGCATTAATTGAACTAGATGGAACAAAAAACAAATCAAAACTTGGAGCAAATGCAACTTTGGGTGTGTCTCTTGCAGTTGCAAAAGCAGCAGCAAACAGCTTCAATATGCCGCTATATAGATATTTGGGAGGAAAGCAGACGAGTGTTATGCCGGTTCCACTCATTAACATAATTAATGGTGGAGTACATGCAGACAATAAGCTCGATTTCCAAGAATTCATGATTCTTCCGGTCGGTGCTGAGACTTTCAGTGAAGCGATTAGAATATCTGCGGAGGTATTCCACAACTTACGTAGCATTCTTAAGAAAAAAGGTTATAGCACAAATGTAGGGGATGAAGGTGGTTTTGCACCAAATATTGAAAGTACTGAAGAAGCACTTGATTTGATCATATACGCTATAGAATCAGCAGGTTATTCAGCGCAAAGTGATTTTGCACTAGGCCTTGATGTTGCTTCATCTACTTTTTATGAAGATGGAATTTACAAATTTGAACACAGAGATCTTACTTCAGAAGAGTTGACTGAATATTATTGTAATCTTGTGGAAGGATATCCAATAATTTCTATAGAAGATGCAATGAGTGAAGACGATTACGAAGGTTGGAAATTACTTACTGCAAAATTGGGGAGTAAAATTCAATTGGTTGGGGATGATTTATTTGTTACAAATTGTGAACTAATAGGCAAAGGAATAGAAGAAAAAATGGCAAATGCTGTGCTGATCAAGCCAAATCAAATAGGAACGTTAACAGAAACTTTTGCTGCTATTGAAATGGCAAAATCAAACAACTACAAAGCTGTTATTTCTCACCGCTCAGGTGAAACAGAAGACACAACAATATCTCATATAGCAGTTGCATCAAATTGCGGGCAAATAAAAACCGGGTCGCTATCGCGTTCTGATAGACTCGCGAAGTATAACGAGCTAATCAGAATAGAAAGCGCATTAGGAAAGGATGCTAAATATTATCGTGGGTTAGCATGGGTTTTATAGACGAAGTAAAATTGTGTTTAAAAGCTGGTGACGGTGGTGATGGCTGTGCAAGTTTTCGTCGAGAAAAGTTCGTTGAATTTGGTGGTCCAAATGGTGGTAATGGAGGAAAGGGTGGAAACATAGTTTTCATCAGCGACGCTAATCTCAACACTTTGCTTCATTTTCGTTATAGAAGACACATTAAAGCAGATAGTGGAAAAAATGGTGCAGGCAGGGATAGATCTGGCACAGCAGGGAAAGACGTTATACTTAAAGTTCCAGTTGGTGCACAAATAATTGATGAAGAAAGTGAAGAGATAATAGTCGATCTTGACAAGCCTGATATGGAATTTTTAATAGCACAGGGTGGAAAAGGTGGACTTGGAAATACTAATTTTAAATCTTCTACTAATAAGGCACCAAGACATTTTACTTACGGTCAGCCTGGCGAAGAAAAACATGTATTATTAAAACTAAAAGTTTTATCAGATATTGGAATTATTGGCATGCCAAACGCAGGTAAATCAAAATTTTTGACTCGCTGCTCAAATTCCGATACAAAAGTAGGCGATTATCCATTTACCACCGTAAGACCTCATTTAGGCATGGTAAAAGTGGATGATAGCGAAGTTGTAATAGCAGATATTCCTGGAATAATTACTGATGCTCACCTTGGAGTTGGGCTCGGGCATAAATTTTTAAAGCACATAGAAAGGTGTCAAATTTTACTTCATTTAATCGATGTAACTCACGATGACGTTGTTTCGGCTTATAGTTGTATCCATAATGAATTGGAACTTTACAATAGTGATCTTGTTGAAAAAGAAGAGATTGTAGTATTAAACAAATGCGACTTATTGAGGGAAGCAGAAATTCTGGAAAAGAAGAATCACCTAGCTAATTATCTCAATAAAGAAGTGCTGTGCTTATCAATTAATGGTGATTTACAGCCTATTTTAAGATTATTAAGTGAAAAATTGAAAAAGAGTAATTCTAAGGAAATCGATGTATATGATCCTTTTAAAGCGTAAATTTTCTATTTATGGATGTACAAGAATGGTAGCGTGCAACCAGAACTAAGCGTACAGCTGTGCAAACATCGTGATTTGAGTCCACCAGAAGGGTGTCATCCCAGTGCCCAGACACTGGGATCCAGGAATTTTATTAAGTTGGTAAGCATAAAAGTAGCCGTTTTATGTTAAAATACAACGTTTTGATGATTATGA
>NZ_LYUY01000191.1:0-590 GCF_001675785.1 Wolbachia endosymbiont of Nomada ferruginata | reverse complement strand
CTGATCACTATGGAGCTTGTGATTTGCTAAAAGAAGTCGATTTTCAGTATGTCATAAAAGTACTATATGCAGATAGGGCATGTGATAGGCACAAGTTTTATAAGTTGTGTAACGAATATGATATAAAGACAAAAATTCCACCAATAAACAATGCGGCAGAACATCCAGAAATAGATTATATGTCTGACAGGAATGCTGCTATTAGGTTAATAAAATTATACGGTGAAGATGGCATGAAAGAATGGAAAAAAGAAGTAAATTATGGGAAAAGATCTTATATTGAAGGGTTTTTCTCAAGATTAAAGCAAATATTCGGATTTAGTTTTAGGAATAAATCTGAGATAAATCGAGAAAAAGAACTAAATGCTATTTGCTTAATAAATTCACTGATATTGGTATGGCTAAATTTGAGATAGTTACATGAATTTACCATAAATCACCATCTCATAAAGTGTGATGCAACAAAGCCATCCCAGTGTCTGGGCACTGGGATGACACCCTTTTGGATGGAAACCAGTGTCAGGTACTCGGATGACACCATTTACAACCACTCTCCTACCCTTTCTAGCTGTTTATAGCTGTTAAATCTC
>NZ_LYUY01000228.1:0-244 GCF_001675785.1 Wolbachia endosymbiont of Nomada ferruginata | reverse complement strand
AGAGTGATCCCTTGACAACCCATATTCCAATAATTATGGTAACTGCGCTGCATGACACTCATGATAGAGTGCAAGGTATTAATGCTGGCGCGGATGATTTTCTGACTAAACCAATAAACGAAACTGCTTTATCTGCAAGGATCAAGTCTCTCACGCGCTTAAAAATGATTATAGATGAATTGCGTTTAAGAGGAGAAACTAACGCTGAGATTGGTGGAGTCGCAGGAAACAGTATTATGGATTA
>NZ_LYUY01000227.1:0-244 GCF_001675785.1 Wolbachia endosymbiont of Nomada ferruginata | reverse complement strand
GTGACCAGAATTCTTACAATGGATCCCAGTGTCAAGCTACTCAGATGACAAAGGAGGCGTATACTGGAGACGGGACAATGTTTAACTCCGAATTCTTAAACGGATTAATGGTTAGTGAAGCAAAGGAAGCCATAGTTAAAAAATTTGAAGAAAAAAAAATAGGCAAAAAAACAATAAACTATCGTTTGCACGATTGGGGAGTTTCAAGGCAGCGTTATTGGGGATGCCCTATACCTATCATATA
>NZ_LYUY01000034.1:0-12146 GCF_001675785.1 Wolbachia endosymbiont of Nomada ferruginata | reverse complement strand
GCCTTTTTTTTATTTGGTAAATTTCTTAAATATTTATAGCTAAACGACAATCGTCATCCCGCTGCTTGTTAGCGGGATCTATGCTTTGAGATACCGCGAATAAATCGCGGTATGACGTAGAGCTCGCGTTAGCTATACTTTTATGCTTACCAACTCAGTATCCAATCAAAACCTGGATTTCAGTGTCAAGCACTGAAATGACACCAAAAGGGCTACTGCTGTCTTGGATGGAAACCAGTGTCAGCTACTTGAATCTGCCACGCAAATTGCCTGCAAATTGCAATGTTCGTACAGCTGTGCGTCATGCGCTGGAATGGCATCAAGGGGTAACTTTTTATTTAAACAATGATTGTAAAATGATTATAATAAGAGATCTATTGAAATTTTAAAGTTATTAAATATTGACGCTGTATACTTAAGTGTTAAAATAGAATGAAAAGTTTTTAGGAGTTTATATGGCAGCAGGTGGGAAAGCAAAGACAGCTAGTAAAAATAACCCTACTCAGCGTAAGAAAGCTGAGCAAAAAATGTATAAAGATAAACCGGTAAAACCTGTTAGATATATAGATCGTGACTCGCGCATGAATTATATGTCTGCTCAATATGACAACGGCAATCTGGTTGAAGATGAGATAAGCGGCAATCCTATAAAGTGGGAAGCTGTATAATAGTTGTGGTTAAAGTTACTATTAATTCTAAGGAATGTGAAGTAGAGCATGGGCTCACTATAATTCAAGCTTGTGAAGTCGTGGGCGTTGAAATTCCACGTTTTTGTTATCATGAGCGTTTAGCAATTGCTGGTAACTGCAGAATGTGTTTGGTTGAAGTGGAGGGTGGACCTCCAAAACCAGTAGCCTCTTGTGCAATGCCAGTTGCAGAAGGGATGATTATTCACACTGATACCCCTAAGGTTAAAAAAGCACGTGAAGGTGTGCTTGAGTTTTTGCTAATTAACCACCCGCTTGATTGCCCAATTTGCGATCAAGGTGGTGAATGCGATTTGCAAGATATCACGATGGCTTATGGGAAAGGAACCAGCAGACTTGATGAGCATAAGAGGGCTGTGCCAAAAAAACACTTCGGACCACTGATTGAGACTGCGATGAATCGATGCATTCATTGCACTCGGTGTGTTAGATTTTTGTCTGATGTTGCAGGTACAAATGAACTTGGAGGAATCGGAAGGGGAGAAAATGTAGAGATTAGCACTTACATAAAAAGGCATATTAGTTCTGAATTATCTGGAAATATTATAGATCTCTGCCCGGTAGGGGCTTTAACTTCAAAGCCTTACTCCTTTACAGCGCGTCCATGGGAGCTATCACATTGTGAGACTGTAGATGTGCTAGATGCTCTGGGTAGCGCAATTAGAGTTGATTATCGTGGCCTGGAAGTTATGCGAATATTACCAAGGCTGAGCGAAGAGGTAAATGAAGAATGGATATCAGATAAAACCCGCTTTGCCTATGATGGACTAAAAGTTCAGCGTCTTGATCGACCTTATGTAAAAAAAGATGGTAAATTAGCCCCAGTTGATTGGAATGAAGCATTAACTGTTGCTGCAAAGAAATTAAAGAATACAAAATCAAATAAAATAGCTGCAATTGCAGGTGATTTAGCAGATTGTGAGTCTATGCTTCTACTCAAAGAAGTGATGCAGAAGCTCGGCTCGGGGAATATAGACTGTAGGCAAGATGGTGCAAAGCTTATACCAAGTAATCGTGGATCGTATGTGTTCAATACCACTATTGAAGGTATAGAAAATGCAGATTTATGCCTGCTTATAAATACAAATCCAAGGATAGAAGCACCGATCATTAACGTAAGATTGAGAAAGAGATATTTACAGGGCAACTTTCCTGTTGCAAGTGTTGGTCCTAACATTGAATATTTGTATCATGTTGAGAAATTGGGCGATAATCCTGGTATTTTGAGTGAAATAGCAAATGGAAATCATAAGTTCTGTGAGCTGCTGGTAGCTGCTCAAAACCCTATGCTGATTATCGGTCAAGATGCGTTGATAAGAGATGATTCTGAATCAGTTCTAATTCTAGCTGGCAAAATTGCAGAAAAATTTAACATGGTCAGAGATGACTGGAATGGCTTTAATGTGCTGCATAAAGCTGCAGCAAGAGTTGGTGGGCTAGATATTGGGTTTGTTCCTAAAAAAGGCGAAAGGGATATTAATCAAATATTGGAACATGCAGAAAGTGGTGAAACAGAAGTGGTTTATCTTCTTGGTGCAGATGAAATTGATACATCAAAATTAGAAAATACATTTGTAATTTATCAAGGTCATCACGGTGATAAGGGTGCACATGTGGCAGATGTTATCTTGCCTGGTGCTGCATATACAGAAAAATATGCAACTTATGTAAACACTGAAGGTCGAGTGCAAAGAACAAATTTAGCTGTATTTCCTCCAGGTGAAGCAAAGGAGGATTGGTTAATTATTAAAAATCTCTCGCAATATTTGGATCTTTCCTTACCATATGATAGTTTATTTGACGTAAGAAAAAAATTAGATACTATCGGTCCACAGTTTAGAAATGCTGATCAAGTGATAAAAAATACATGGGTACCAATCAGCAGTGGTGAAATAAGCTTAAGTAATACACCTTTTACTTTAAAGGAGTGTAATTTTTATATGACGGATTCAATAAGTCGCGCTTCAAAAATAATGGCAGATTGTACTAAAGCTTTTTATGAACACGCTAGTTAATATTTTATTTATTTTAGTACCGCTACTACTTTCAGTTGCATATTTGACATACTTTGAGCGTAAGGTCCTTGCTGCAATTCAACTGAGGCACGGCCCAAGTGTAGTTGGACCTTTTGGGCTATTGCAGCCATTTGCAGATGCTATTAAGCTCCTGATTAAGGAGCCGATAATACCATTTAGAGCGAGCACCATACTGTTCATTATGGCTCCAATGCTTACCTTTATCTTGGCATTAATTGCCTGGGCAGTTATACCGTTTGGTGCTGAAGTAATTGTAGAAAATGGCCAGCAAGTAGTTATTCCTAAGGTTATAGCAAATATTAATGTTGGAGTGCTTTATGTGCTAGCTATATCGTCGCTGGGAGTATACGGCGTGATTATTGCAGGCTGGTCAAGCAATTCTAATTATGCATTTCTTGGCGCTATACGGTCGGCTGCTCAGATGATTTCGTATGAAGTTTCAATAGGCTTAATAGTTGCTACAGTCGTTATTACCACTGGAACATTAAATCTTGGAGAGATGGTGGTAGCGAAACACAATATGCCATTTTGGGTTGATTTACTACTAATGCCTATAGGAATAATATTTTTTATTTCTTTGCTTGCAGAAACTAATCGTCACCCATTTGATTTACCAGAAGCTGAAGCAGAGCTTGTCTCTGGATATAACGTTGAATATTCATCCATGCCTTTTGCCCTCTTTTTTCTTGGAGAATATGCAAATATGATTTTAGCAAGTGCTATGATGACAATATTCTTTCTGGGGGGATGGTATCCTCCGTTAGAACTTGGTTTGCTTTATAAAATTCCAGGTTTAATTTGGTTCGTTTTGAAGATAGTTCTACTATTGCTCATATTTATTTGGATTAGAGCAACAATACCTCGTTATCGATATGATCAACTAATGCGCCTTGGTTGGAAAGTATTTCTACCAATATCGGTGCTTTGGGTGATACTCATTTCAGGGGTGTTGCTCTTTACTGGGAACTTGCCTGGATCCAATGTTTAATTTTCCAAATACAAGATTAAGACGCAGGCGCTCGAGCAAATGGGTTCGCAATTTAACAAGTGAAAATAGTTTATCAGTAAATGATTTAGTTTTTCCTCTGTTTGTTCATGACAGAGAAGGAACAACTGAACCAATTTCTGGCTTACCAGGCGTAAAGTGTTATTCAATAGATGGGCTGGTTTCCATAATTAAGGAAGCTAAGGGTTTAGGAATTAATGCTGTTGCAATTTTTCCTGTAGTTGATAACAAATTAAAATCTAAAAATGCTGAGGAATCATATAACCCTAACAATTTAATCTGCAGAGCAATTTGTGCTGTAAAATCGAAGGTACCTGAAATTGGTATTATTGCAGACGTTGCACTGGATCCATACACTATTCACGGCCATGACGGCATTTTAAAAGATAATCAGATGGATGTAGAAAACGATGAAACTATATCAGTGCTGTGTAAGCAAGCACTTGCTTTAGCGAAGGCAGGATGTGATATAGTTGCTCCTTCTGATATGATGGATGGTAGAATAGGAAGAATCAGAAAATCATTAGATGATAACAACTTTCAAGACGTATTAATATTATCTTATGTAGTGAAATACTGCTCTAGCTTCTATGCTCCATTTAGGCAAGTCGTTGGTTCATGTGGGCTATCACATTCTATAGACAAAAGTGGTTACCAAATGGATTATAAAAATGCGCGCGAAGCAATGTGCGAAATTGAAATAGATATAAATGAAGGTGCAGATTTTATTATGATTAAACCTGGTATGCCATATTTGGATATTATCAAAACAGCAAGTGATAAGTTTAATTTTCCGATTTTTGCTTACCAAGTAAGCGGTGAGTACGCAATGATAAAAGCTGCTGCAAATAATGGCTGGCTAGATTATGACAAGGTAATTTATGAATCTTTGATTGGTTTCAAACGTGCGGGTGCAAGTGCAATATTCACTTACGCTGCACTTGATATTGCAAAAAATTTAAGTGCACAAGCCCTATAAAATTACTAAATTTTTGGCGCATGTTCTTCTACTGTTGCTGCATATTGCCTAAAATTTTCCAATATATGTTTAAAGTTATTGATAAGTCCGTTACAATACAGTATTATAAATAATATAACTAAGTGTTACTTAGGGCATGGGGATTTTTTTTAAATTTTTGGGAAAGATGCTAGGCAAGGTTTTTCCTGCCAAAACAGTAAGCTCTTTTTTGGGAATAGGATATTTACCAGGTTGGCAGAACTATTGGTCTTCTTTTTTAATATTATTTATTGTCGATGCTATATTAATTCTTACATATGGAGGCGAATATTTACTATATAAAATGCCAAATTCAGGAATAGTTGTAGCTGCTATTTTTACAAAATTGGCAATAGTTATGTTAGTAATGCAATTAATTGGAATATTTATTTTTCATGCTCAGGACCCTTCAGCAAACAGTGGTGAAGAAATAGTAATACAAATAGCGTCAGGGCAAGTACTGACTGTAGCACTTTCAATGCCAGCAATAATGTCAATTTATTATGCTGTAAGTAAACTCTATGGGAATATATGTAAGCAGATGTTTCAATGCCCATTTTGGTTTAATGATTTTATGCACTTTTTCTTTTTTCTTATGATACCTTACGTATTTTTTAATGTCGTAGAAGTGATAAAACCATGGCCAATAAGTTCAATACAGCTCAGCTATAATAATGCAATGTCAATTACATTTGAGGGGATTTTTCACACATTTTATGCGGTGATTTTACTGTATTTAATAGCATTTATATTCTGCGATTTAACTATGCATGATGCAATTGTCCTAAATAAGAGCATAATTCAGTATGTGAGGGAAAGTTCAGCAGTTTTAGGTGATTATTTACATAGTGCTGCAAAAAAAATAAATATTGAATAGTACTTATTTATTTATATATTTAGTATAAAAAGTGTGCAATTTGTGTGAACTTACAAAGTATAATAAAAGAGTTACAAGATTTTTGGGCTAGTGAAGGATGTGTTATACTTCACTCATACACATCTGAAGTTGGTGCTGGCACATTACATCCCGCAACAATTATGTCTGCAATTGATACAAAACCGGCAAAAATTGCATATCTACAACCAGTAATTAGGCCAGCAGATGGTCGCTATGGCGGTAACCCTAATCGTTTGTATCAACATCACCAATATCAAGTTATAATAAAGCCATCTGGTAATAATTTACAAGACGTCTATTTAGATAGCTTAAAAGTTCTTGGCATATCTACAGAAAAATATGATATTAAGTTTGTTGAAGATGATTGGGAAAATCCGAGCGTTGGAGCATCAGGACTTGGATGGGAAGTTACATGCAATGGAATGGAAGTAACACAGCTTACTTATATACAGCAAGTTGGAGGGATTGATTGCAAGATGATTCCTGGTGAGGTGGCATATGGGTTGGAACGTTTAGCAATGTGCATACAAGGTGTAGATAATGTTTACGATATAATTTGGAACGATAACGGTGTAACTTACGGAAATATTTTTAAACAAAGAGAATATGAATTTTCTTATCTAGCATTAGATTATTATGATACTAAAGTGGTACAGCAGCAATTCGAAGATACGGAAAAATTGTGTAAGTTCCTTATTGAAAAGGAGCTACCAATGGCAGCTTATGACCAATGTATTAAAACTAGTCACCTACTTAATCTGCTTGATGCAAGAGGTGTGCTTGGTGTGAATGAACGTACAGCTTATATTGGTAGAGTTAGAGAGCTGACAAAAAAATGTTGTGAATTGTACATGAGTAAATAGCGTATGTCGTTGCAGTTGTTATTTGAGTGCCTTTCAGAAGAAATACCACCGAGAATGCAGAATTCAGCTACAGTTCAAGTTAAGAGCTGTATTGCCAATGTTTTTAACAAAAATAATGTAAAATTTACATCAATGGAGGTTTTTATAACGGCACGTCGCATTACCCTATTTGTCGACAACATAAATGCTTTGGAGCTAAAGGATTCCAATAACGAAGTTAAGGGACCAAACATTAACGCACCAAAAAGTGCTATCGAAGGTTTTTTAAGAAAATATCAGAAAAATGAAGAAGATTTGCTCGTTCGAAAAGTAAATAATGAGGATTTTTACTTCATTAAAAGAGAAAGCTGCTCATTTAACATCAGAGAATTCCTCAAAAATCAACTGGAGGAAATGCTCAAAAACTTTTCTTGGTTGAAGAGCATGAGATGGGGCGAAGGAAAAGAAAGATGGGTTAGGCCAATTAAAAACATTTTATGCATTTTAAATGATGAAATAATACCTGTATCTTTTGCAGGGATTACAGCATCTAACACAACATATGGCCATCGATTTCTCTCAAGTGGTACGGCGCTTACTGTTAAAACACCTAAAGACTATTTTGAATTGCTAGAAAAAAACAGTGTAATTCTCCAAATGGACAAAAGAAAGCAATTTATACTAGATCAGATTAATAAATTCACAAAAGAGCAGAATTTACAACTTGAGAAAAATGATTATTTACTAAATGAATTGACAGGGCTTATAGAGTGGCCAATCGTACTGTTTGGTGAAGTGAATCAAGAAAAGTCATTTGGATTACCGAAGGAAGTAATACTTAGTATAGTTAATACACAACAAAAATACCTTGCTTTAAGTAATGGAAAGAGAATTTCACACTTTGTCACTGTTGTCAACGTCAACAATGGTGAAGTTGTTAAAGGACACGAAAGAATATTAGAAGCACGTCTTGCTGATGCCCAATTTTTAATATCTCAAGATAAAAAGGAAAATCTAGATTATTATGTCAAAAAATTAGGTTCGATATTATTTCATGCTTCACTTGGCAGTGTGGGGGAAAAGGTAAAGCGTATTACGGCTCTGTCAAAGCATATAGCTATATTTATTCCACATGCTTCGCTGATAAAAGTTGAACGTGCTGCATATTTGGCAAAAGCTGATTTGGCAACATCGATAGTAAGAGAGTTTCCAGAATTGCAAGGAATAATGGATGGATATTATGCTTCTTATTTTCAAGAAGATAAAGAAATAGTGGAAGCTATAACTGAGCATTATAAGCCAATCGGGCCAGAGCAGGAGTGTCCTAAATCTCCTTCTGCAATTGCTGTGTCAATTGCAGACAAAGTGGATAGCTTAGTTGGTTTAATTGCAGCAGGTGAAAAAATCTCTGGTTCGTATGATCAATTTGGTTTGCGGAGAATGACAATTGGTATAATTAGGACAATACTTGAAAACAATTTGCATATTCCAATTGGGCTAATGATAGACAAGTCAGTATCTTTATATTCAAGGCTTCTATTTAATAAAAATACAACGTCAGTTGATAAGCCAAATAGAAAACAAATTTCAGAACTAGTATTTAGATTCTGCTTAGAAAGATTCAAGGTTATTTTAAAAAATAGAGATATAAGGCAAGATGTCGTAGATTCAATACTATATAAAATCGATATTAATGATCTGCTGACAGCAGAAAAGCAAACTGTTATATTGGATCGTTATCTTAGCACGCCAGAAGGTGAACAGATTCTAAGCACTTACAAAAGAGTCAGTAACATGATGAGCAAAGTAAGGAAAAGTGATGGCACTACTTATAGTGCATCTTACGGTAAGAGGCTTTTGATTGAAAATGAAGAAATTGCACTATCAAATTGTGCTATAACTGCTTGTAAAAACATAAAACAAGCAATAAAAAATAACCACTTTAATGCAGCGCTTGATGAACTTGCTGGTTTTGCTCCGTTTATCAATCAGTTTATGGACAGTGTAAAGATTAACTGTGATTCTGATAAGCTGAGAAGAAACAGATTATCTTTGCTTAAAAATGTAGTTTCCATCTTTCATTTAGTAGCAGATTTTAACCTCATACAGGTTAAGCAATGGATAAATGCTCAGGCAATATAAAGAACAAATCAAATCATCTCCACAGTCCTGTGGCGTGTATAAGATGGTTGGAGATAAGAATAAAGTTTTATATGTTGGAAAAGCAAAAAACTTGAAGTCGAGGTTATCCGACTACCTTCAATTCGAAAACCTTTCTGAACGAATTAGAGTTATGCTCTCACAGGTTATTAAGGTTGAAATATTCATCACTGAGAATGAAATCGAAGCACTGCTTCTTGAAGCACAGTTAATAAAATCATTGAAACCACTTTATAATATTGTGCTTAAGGATGGAAAATTTTATCCTTATATAACAATTTCCAAGCACGATTATCCAAGAATAGCAAAATATAGAGGTAAATTTAAGAAGAATGAGTTTCATTATTATGGTCCCTTTACATCTGCCGCTGCTGTTAAGCAAACTATATTGTCATTGCAAAAAGCTTTTCTCCTAAGAGTATGTTCAGATCAATACTTTTCCTCAACAAAAAGACCATGTATTGAGTATCAAATTAAGCGCTGCTCAGCACCATGCATAAACAAAATCACAAAAGACGACTATTGCCAATCAGTAAAACAGGCACGAAATACATTGCTTGGAAGAAATAAGGAAGTGAAAGAACAGTTACTTTTCACAATGAGAAAGTGCAGTAGTGAAGAAAACTATGAGCTTGCTGCTATATATAGAGATCGGGTAAAGTTTCTTGAGCAAATTCAAATACAGCACACGGATTTTTCTTTTGAAAAAGATGCAGATTTCTTCAGTATTGTACGTGAAGAGGATCTAGCATGTATTAGTGTGTTATCGTTCAGAAATAAAGACAACTACGGCAGCACTCCTTACTTTGCCGAGAACTGTGGTGATCACTCAAATGATGAAATTTTATCCACCTTTTTGGTCAATTTTTATAATTCAGCTAACATACCTCCAATACAAATTTACGTTCCAGATTCTATTGTGGATAAGGAAATTATAGAACAAGCACTATATAAGGTTGCTCAAAAGCCAGTAAAAGTTCTGCATGCAAAGAATAAAAAAGAGCGTGATTTATTAAAATTTGTTTACAATAACTCTCAGCGTAGCTTAGAGCAGAAGCTTATCGATTATAGAAATAACCTAGAAAAGCTTGAGGAGCTTAGCAAAGTTTTCTTGTTACCAAGCATTCCAAAGCGTATCGAGGTTTATGATAATAGCCATATTTCTGGAAGCCAGCAAATTGGTGTAATGGTTGTTGCAGGGCAGGAGGATTTTTTAAAAAGTGAGTACAGAAAATTTACTATAAAGGAAAAATTTTCAGGCGATGACTATAAAATGATGAGGGAAGTGCTAACCAGACGTTTCTCCGGCAATATAAAAGGCATAATACCTGATTTTTTACTGATTGATGGTGGACCAGGACATGTTTCCATAGTACAGAATGTACTGGAAGTATTGAATATAAACGTTCCTTTTGCTTGTATGGCAAAAGGTCCTGATCGTAACGCAGGAAATGAAAGATTTTATATGCTGGGCAGGGAAGAATTCAGTCTGGCAAATGACAGCAAAGTCATGCTTTACTTACAATCGCTGCGTAATGAAGCCCACCGTTTTGCGATAACTTCACATAGAAAAAAACGCGATAAACAGTTTATAGTTTCACAATTAAGCAAAATACCCGGCATTGGCAACAAAAGAAAAAAAGCGTTGATGTCTTATTTTGGTTCAGTAAAAAATATAAGCAAAGCTTCTCTGGCTGAAATTCAAAACGTACATGGAATTAGTAAAGGTTTAGCAGAAGTCATTCTTAAATACGTGAATTATAAGAGAGGAGTACTGGAATGACACAAAACCCGTTTTATTATTAGGGAATTTATATCTTAAAACCGCAAAAAAAGGTGTGCGTATTTGTGAAAAAAAATCTCCATAAAATTTGTGAAGCAATGTGGTGGGACTAGTGCGATTCGAACGCACGACCTTCAGATTAGGAGTCCAACGCTCTATCCTGCTGAGCTATAGTCCCGTGTTTCCTACCATCTATGTAAAGTTATAGCAAAAAATCCTTCTCTTTTCTAGATTTCTTGCATAACCAATTTATGAAGACAAAAAACATTTCTGTACTTCTTGAGTATAATGCTATTATATTTAATAACATGGTTTAAGTAAGATTAATGCTAGTTAACAACATTGGTTATTTCTATAACAATCAAAACGACTTTGCTTTAAGCAATATAAACATTAAAGTAAAGAAAGGAAATGTTGCATGTTTATTGGGGCATTCTGGCTGTGGCAAGTCAACAATTTTGAAATTAATTGCGGGGATAGAAAATCCAAAATCTGGAACTATTTTTATAAATGATAGGTTAGTTGCAAGCAATAAGGCATCAGTCGCTATAGAGCATAGAAATATCGGATTGGTTTTTCAGCATTCTGCATTATTTCCTCATAAAACAGTAGTAGAAAATATAACCTTTGCTATCCGCAGCTCTTCCAAGAGAGAAAAGCACCTAATTGCATTGGAAATCTTGAAGTTACTCAATATAGAAAAATATGAAAATATGTACCCTAACGCCTTATCTGGAGGACAGCAACAATTAGTTGCAATAGCAAGAGTGATGGCACAAAACCCTGATGTTGTGTTGTTAGATGAACCATTTTCTAATTTAGATATACTGCTCAAGTGCCGAATAAGACAACATATATTGTCCCTTTTTAGAAGTAAAAATATCCCTGTGCTAATGGTAACTCATGACCCGCAAGAAGCATTGAAAGTTGCAGATTTTATCTACGTAATGAAAAATGGTAAAATTATTCAATCAGGAGTTTCTAGCGATATATACCATAAGCCTAAAGACGATACGCTAGCAAAGTTTTTTAGTGAGCTCTCTTCTACTCTACAGTTAAGCGAAAAGTTTCCACTTATTCGCTGCAAGAAAATAATCTAGTTTGGGATTGTTATAAAATAATTAAAAAACCTTGATTTATAATTAAATAAAGGTGATATAATCTATGTGTTACTTGACTTCAGTCAAGTTTTAATATTTAAAGGTCAATATTTTAAATGGAGGTGAAAATGAGTTTAGGACCATGGCAATTGTTTCTAGTCTTAATAATAATTTTAGTTCTGTTTGGTGCAGGCAGATTACCGCAAGTTATGGGTGATTTAGGAAAAGGCATCAAAAACCTTAAACAGGAGCTTAAGGACTCAGAAAAATTATCGTCTAATGAACCGGATCGTTAGCGTCCTCATACTTCGTGACATGCACTAAGGTGCATGTCATCTGTTTAAAAACTTAGTAAGGTTAAAAAATGAAAGAGATGAAGTGTTGGTGTGAAATAAATAACAAATATTGAAATACAGCAACAACTATGTTAGCTTAGGAGGAATATTTTATTAAAGGATAATTGTGCAAAAAAGTGAGAAACTAACTAAAGATAAAAAACTAGCTTCTGATATTCTAAAAGAGGTTGCAGATACCAATAACAATGATAGCGATAAAGTAACTTTGTTTGACATTAAAACAGCTTTGCATGAGCGAGGTTTTGGTATTTTGATAATCAT
>NZ_LYUY01000190.1:0-613 GCF_001675785.1 Wolbachia endosymbiont of Nomada ferruginata | reverse complement strand
TGCAAAAAGAGCTGGCCATGGCATTCTACCAAATATCGCAAGCAAAGCTGCACCTATTATCACTACGGTCATAAGCGGTCCACCTATTCCCCAAACGTAGCCAATGATGTTGCATATTACTTGAGCAGTTGTATCGTCATTAGCGTTAGCAGCACTTCCAACATGAGAGAAAGAAATAAATAATACTATAAGAAAAATATTGAAAATTCTCTTGATTGTAGGGTTCATCCCTATACCTTAAATTTAGATATTGCAATTATACCCAAAATACTATAATTTTTAGTAAAACTAGCATAAAGATTGAATAACAAACGGTGCCACGAAAGTAGTTAACTGCACAAACATTGTAATATAGACATAGTAAACGATATTATTCCAGTGCTTGACGCTGGAATCCAGACTTTAATTGTTATATTTATAAATAAGTCTGGAACGTTCATCTCAAATGCAGTATTTTTGTTGAAATAGCTCAACTGGATCCCAGTGGGCTTTGTTGCATCGCTAGCTATGATGGATAAAGATAAAAAAGGTAGAGAATATCAGTAGCTTATTATTCTGGTATTTATAACAAGAACGGTCAGTGAATACCTAAATTTGAGTAAAAGAAATTTCA
>NZ_LYUY01000226.1:0-246 GCF_001675785.1 Wolbachia endosymbiont of Nomada ferruginata | reverse complement strand
GGTTTTCTTTATTGCTATCTCTAATTGTAATTTATTTCCTGATAAGCTTGATTATATATCCAGCCACACTATAAGAGATGAGAAAACCAATGAGCATGACTTAAAAGATTTTCAATTTGTATTTATTGAACTACCTAAATTTCCTAAGAATAAGGAAGAACAGCTAGAAAGCATAGTGGATCGTTGGTTATTTTTCTTCAGTGCGACCCGGAAAGCCGTGGTTTTGTGATGGTTAAATTCCATCTT
>NZ_LYUY01000033.1:0-12340 GCF_001675785.1 Wolbachia endosymbiont of Nomada ferruginata | reverse complement strand
CCAGTGTCACGCACTGGCATGACACCCATTTGTTCCTATAGTTGTCTTTTCTCGTCTACCTTATTTTGCCACTCTACTGAACGGATACATATAAACCACTATTTTAGCATTAAGCACGATAAAGAAAATCATTCATAATCGCTATAGCAACTAGTGTAGACACTTGACGTTCCTTGTGATTTGATAAATAGAGGTTTTTATCTGACTTCACAACAAGGGCTTCTGGATGACTTTGAAAGTGAACATTACCATGCTTATCTTCAATAGCCTCTATTACCCCCTCACTGGAAAATGCTGCAACTTTATATCCAAGTGACTCCAATTTTCTTCTATTTTCTGGCGTATTACTTACTACTTTTGAGAGAGCATAGTTAGCATCTGGAAAATATGTTGAAAACCAACCATTTTCATCAGGTATTAGGAATTTGGCTATCACTTCTGCTAAACGACTATTTGGAACAATCTTTATCTGTTGTAAAGGCACATCTTCCTGCTTTGGATTAAGCGCTGACATTAAATGGGTCTTTTGCTGTCTTTCATAACCCGCTACTTCAATTCCTTTTGCACGCATAATGTCTTGTAACCCACCACATATGCCAAGTAAATGAATTGCAGGATTGTCATCTACTATTTTTACAATTGCTTTAGTAGCAAGATCGTTGTAAAAATCAGCAATGCGAGTTTTTGGCTGATGAAGATCATTTAGAATAAATATTCTATTTATCTTTTGCTCTTTAATGAATCGTGCAACTTCAATTTTTATTCGGTCTAGTGCTAGCGCCAACACTTCATCTTGTTTTGCAAAGATAAGCGACTTTTCTTGGATTCCTGTTAGGTTAATTATTTTATTGTAATCAATGAGTACGGTTTTAACTCCAAAATTATTGAATATCTCATAAATTTGAGATACCTCACGCCCAAATGCTCCTTCCTTTTTCAATAAACCAACAACTATGTCATTATTTACTGTATTTTCTGCCGTCAAGACAGTTGACGCTGGTTCTTCTTTTCTGATTACATGTTGAGATGCCGGTTTTTCACTAACGCCAGCATAAGTAATATTGCTTAATAATAGAACTATATTTAATAGGATATTAAATATTCTGCTATAATATTTATACATATAGTTTACCCTCTCAACACTTATATCAATATCATAACATATTATAGAACGTTTTACAATAAAAAGGTAAATTTAATAAGAAAGGAAAGTGGCCTGAGCAGGAATCGAACCAGCGACACAAGGATTTTCAGTCCTTTGCTCTACCAACTGAGCTATCAGGCCAACTGTATACTTTTATTTTTAGATAAAAAATGTTATTATGTCTATCAAAAGTTTTTAAAGTAGTTTATATAAAAATAAAGGATGAACATTAATAACAGAACAGGAATCTACCCTGGCACATTTGACCCTATAACTTTTGGGCATCTTGACATAATCAAAAGAGCGTGTAAACTAGTCGATAAATTAATAATAGGAGTTGCAGAAAACGTTAATAAGCATACTGCCTTTGACACAAAGCTACGCACAAGCATGGCTGAAAATGAAATTAAAGGACTAGGAATTGATGCAGATGTTATATCCTTTAATGGGTTGCTAGTGAAGTTTGCCAAAGAGCAGAATGCTTCTGTTATTATTAGAGGATTAAGAGCAGTATCGGATTTTGATTACGAGTTTCAAATGAGTTGGGTAAATTATAAACTTCTTCCTGAAATCGAAACTATATTTCTTCCCGCTTCTGAAGATACTCAATTTATTTCATCAAGTTTTGTAAAGGAAATAGCAAGATTAGGAGAAGATGTTAGCAAATTTGTATCAAAAGGCGTTCAAAACGAATTGATTAACCTGAATAGGATAAAAAATGGAGAATAGTGTTTGTTGTTTTTTATTTCTGGATAGGTATATTTAATATATAAAATGTTATAAGCTAAAGGAGTAGCATGTCAAAAGTGAGGGTTAATAAAAGAAAAGTTTGTTGTCATGGTGATGAGAATGATGAGGGTTCTGGCCATCCATTAATATATTTAGATATGGGAGAAGAAGAGGAAATAGCCTGCCCTTATTGTGAAAAGACGTTTGTCCATGACTGCACTGTAGAAGCGGTTGGGGAGCTGACTAGGGATGACCTCTAATGGCACTTTATTTCTTCTGCAGACTTAGCTTATGTAAATAGCAATAAGAGGGGCAGTAAAAATGAAGCTGTCCATACGGTCGAGCACTCCTCCATGGCCAGGTATCATACTTCCACTATCTTTAACACCGTAAGCTCTTTTAACAAGTGACTCAGTGAAATCGCCAAGTTGCGCTAGAATAGCAATTGCAAGGCCAATGATTGGAGAATAAAAAATTGAAAATAGACCAAAAAATATTGATCCAAAAATTGTGCACACTACTCCAGCTAAAATCGCACCAAGAAGTCCTGTCCAAGTTTTTCCAGGGCTAAGAATTGGGCAAATTTTAGCTCCACCAAAATTCTTGCCAAATAGGTAGGCAGTAATGTCAATTCCCCAAATGGTTAAGACGAACCATACTAATGCGTATTTTCCCTGTGGTAGATTATATAAATATATTAATGAGGCGCTTGGTAGTGCAATCAATAATAATGCAAAAACGTATAAAATTTTGTTTCCTTGGGTTAGATTATACCATTCAAAAGAAGATAAAACTGCTATTGAAAAAATCAATAGGTAAAACGATAAATCACTAAAATATGTAGCAAAGGAAAATATGAATAATATTACTATTGAGGACAACATTCTAATTATAAAATTATTATCTACCATATTTTTTCTCTCTTTTTGTATAATCTTCTAATGCTTTACTCAAATCTTGACAAGAAAAATCAGGCCATAAAGTATCACAAAAATACAATTCAGCATAAGCTGCTTGCCATAATAAAAAGTTGCTTAACCTTTTTTCGCCGCCAGTGCGAATTAATAAATCCAATTTTGGCAAATCTTTAGTATACAGAAATTTTTCAAATTCCTCTTCTGATACATAAGCAATATTTTCTTTTATAATATTGCTTATAGCTTGTGTAATTTCTTGCTTTGCTCCGTAACTGACTGCCACAGTGAGTAATAAACCATCGTTCTTATGTGTCATTTCTTCTGCTTTTTTAATTTGATCCAATATTTTACTGGATAACAGACTTAAATTGCCAATAAAATTCAACTTAATGTTACAGTTGCAAATGAAATTGACTTTATCTTCATTAGTTAAAACGGAGTAAAATAAATCAAATAGACAGTCAGTTTCGTTTTTGGGTCTAAGCCAATTCTCCATAGAGAATGCATACAAAGTTAAGTAGGGTATGGTTAAGTCCGTACAATACTTGGCAATATCGTATGCAACTTCACTGCCCTTTTTATAACCATCAATTTTTACCCTTCCTTGATTGCTCGCCCATCTACCATTACCATCCATAATAATTGCTAAATGTTTCGGTAAAGATTCTTGATTCAACATTTAAAGTTCACCCGATGTCATAAAAGTAACTGACACACAGCTATACGAACATTGTGCTACCAGGAGGGTGTCATTCCAGTGCCCCGACACTGGAATCCAGAAATTTGATTGCAAGTGAGCACACTGAGCTGATAAGCATAAAAATAGCTGTCTTATGCTAAAACAAACGTTTTTGACGAGATTGTATGAAAAGCTGGATCCCAGTGTCAAGCACTGGGATGACACCTTTGTGTTTGAGGCAAAAACGGCTAACACACTGCCTCCGCGGACAAATGTTCGTAACAGTTGCGTGTTAGCTACTTGCATGACACCCTTCTTGGTGGAATTTGCTCTCAAATCACAACGTTCATATTCACTACTGAAGGCTTCTTTCATATTACCTTAGTGATTCAGTATATCCTTTTCTTTGATGGACAATTCACCATCAATTTTTTTTATATTATTATCAGTAATATTTTGTATTTCCTTCTTAGCACCATGAAAATCATCTTCTGAGATTTCTTTATTTTCCTTCATTTTTTCTGTTTCTTCCATAATATCTCTACGTATATTTCTAATGGCAATCCGTGCATTTTCAGCAAACTGATGCAATAATTTCACTAATTTTTCACGGGTTTCTTGTGTTAAGTCCGGAAGAGCTATACGTATGGTATTACCCTCAACAACAGGATTTAAATTCAAGTTGGCATTTAATATAGCATTTTTCACTTCACCGACAACATTAATATCCCAAATTTTAATTAATAGAGTTTTGTTATCTATAACCGAAACACCTGCAACCTGATTTAACTTTTGATGTCCACCATAGATATTTACAACTATACCATCAAGCAACGATGCGCTAGCTCTACCAGTGCGTACGCCTTTAATATCATCATGAAAGGACTGAATAGTTTTTAGCATTCTTTCTTTTGTTTGAGCTTTTATTTCATTTAACATAAATTACCTACTGTTTACAATCTGAAACTATAGTATAAGTACCTTGACCCTTAATAATATTGACTATTTTTTCTCCCTTCAAAGAAAAAACTATAATGGGAATAGAATTCTCACGAGCAAGTGAAATTGCTGATGCATCCATAACTTTTAAATCACGAGTCAATAAATCCGTATAAGAAAGCCTATCATACATTACAGCATCCTCATTTTTTTTCGGATCAGCGGAGTATACACCACTTACTTGCGTACCCTTTAGAATAATATCACAATTCATTTCAACAGCACGTAAAGCTGCAGCTGTATCTGTAGTAAAAAATGGGTTGCCTGTGCCTGCTGCAAAAATTACCACTCTACCTTTTTCTAAATGACGAATAGCTTTCCTTCTTATGTAAGGTTCACATACAGTGGCCATGGGTATTGCAGATAATACCCTCGAAGCTACTAAATTTTTCTCTAAAAAGTTTTGTAAAATTAAAGCATTGATTATAGTTGCAAGCATTCCAATATAATCACTGCTTGCTCTTTCGCAGCCACTTAAAGACGCAGATGTGCCACGAAAGATATTACCACCACCAACAACAATACATACCTGAACTCCAAGCCTGTTAATATCAGCTATATCTTTGCATAATTGGCTTATTATTCCCATATCATAGCCAAAAGACTGTGACCCCATTAAAGCTTCACCAGAGATTTTAAATAACACTCTGGAATATTTTATTTCGCTTTTTTCATTTGTTGAGGGAAACATTTTTTACCATTTAGTTTGCACCACCCAAAACAAGTAACTTGTAATTAGATAATTTAATAGCACTCACCTCGCTTGATTTTATAAAATCAGAAACCTTCATTTTATCATCCTTTATGAACTTTTGTTCTAGTAAAACAACTTCTTCATAGTACTTAGCCATTCGTCCATCTACTATTTTTTTTGCTACTTCTTCAGGTTTATTTAAGCTCCTCACTTGCTCTTCAATTATAGAACGTTCGTTGTTCAACTTCATTTGATCTAAATCATCTATAGACAAAGCTTCAGGCTTCATAGCAACTACATGCATAGCTATTTGTTTCCCAATCTCTTGTAGCTTCGCCTTATCACCAGATGATTGCAATGCAATTAAAGCACCAATCTTACCTAAGCCACACACATCACCATGTACGTAGCCAGCAACAACTCCATCCTTAGCTTCTAAGTAACAAAGCTTGCTTAACTCTAGCTTCTCACCAAGAACTGATGTACCATTCATAATAGCTTCCTGCACTGTGCCAATGCCTTCATACTTGGCATTTTTTAACTCATCAACGCTAGTACAGCGTTCTTGATGAGCAATTGATGCTAAATTTGAAACTAACTCTATAAATTTCTCATTCCTTGCAACAAAATCTGTTTCGCAATTGAGTTCAACCAATGCACCATAATTTTCAGTCAAACACATAGCAACGAGTCCATCTGAAGCTATTCTATCAGATTTTTTGTCAGCTTTAGCAAGACCTATTGTACGTAACTTATCAACGGCTTTCTTAATGTCACCATCACATTCTTCTAATGCTTTTTTACAGTCACTTAAGCCAAGCCCTGTTCTATCACGTAATTCTCTTATATCATCTGGATTCATCTTCATTTGTTACTACCTCCCTTTCTTCTTCTTTGTAAACTTTACTACGTCTCCTTTTAGTTTGCACAATACCATCTTCTTTTTCTTGAATAAACTCATCACCCCTTATATCATCAATCTTAACTCCAGATTTTGCTAGACTAGACTCTATTCCAGCTAATATAGAGTCGGTAGTTAATTTACAATAGAGCTCTATTGATTTTCTTGAGTCATCATTTCCAGGTATTAGATAAGTAATACCATCTGGATCAGAATTAGTATCAAGTATTGCAACTATTGGAATTCCTAACTTCTTAGCCTCCTTAACCGCTATATGCTCTTTATTAGTATCAATGATGAATAAGATATCAGGAATTGCTCCCATTTCTCTAATACCGCCAAGCGCCTTATCAAGCTTTTGCTTTTTCTTTTCAATGTTTCCCAATTCTTTCTTTGTTAAAATGCTATCCTCGTCATTTAATATTTTCTCATATTGCATCAAGGTTTTTATCGAAGAAGAAACAGTGCCCCAATTAGTAAGCATACCACCAAGCCAACGATGATTCACATAATATTGACCACAACGAATCGCTTCACTTGCAATAATATCAAAAGCTTGAAACTTTGTACCAACAAATAGAATGCGACCACCTTGAAATGCAACGTCATATAAAGCCTTCATGGCCACCTGTAGCAATGGTAGTGTTTTTCGCAAATCAATTATATGTATACGATTTTCTTGATGCACTCCATATATGTATGGAGCCATTTTTGCGTTCCAGCGACTAATTTTGTGACCAAAATGTACACCAGATTCAGCTAAATCACGCACAGTGACTTTAGGCAAATTTGTCATATATCATTCCTCCAAATAGTTTATCTTCCATGGCATAACCCTAATGGGACTACTTGTACAAGCCATGTGTGAAATTAAATTATTTACATAGTAATAGAAAAGACAGCAAAGCGCAAACAAAAAATATTGACAAAGGGCAACATGTTTATTAGCTTTAAAGTTGAAGCCCGAAAACGCTAAAAAGAAATTAGGGGGGTGTAGCTCAGTTGGTTAGAGCGCATGCCTGTCACGCATGAGGTCGTGAGTTCAAGTCTCATCACTCCCGTCATATTAGTTTTAGCATAACTTAGGATTCGCAGTATTATTGCCGGTATTGAGAAACGCCTTCACCAAACTTGATATGGCATGGTATTGTAATTAATACTTAAATAGGTTTGTTTTTATCATTAACAATTAGGATTAAATATGCTCATTTCTGAAGTTTTTGCAGCAGATGCAACTAGCAATACATCAAGTATCGGCGCATCTTTTGCTAGTTTTACTCCATTGATTTTAATATTTGTGGTATTTTATTTTCTCATTATTCGCCCGCAACAAAAAAAACTAAAAGAACATAGAAAGATGATAGATCAAATAAAACGTGGTGATACAGTCATTACTTCTGGTGGAATAATAGGTGAAGTTAATAAAGTTGATGAGGCAAATGCACAATTTATAATAGAAATAGCACCAAAAGTTGAGATAAAAGTTCTAAAGTCCGCTATATCTGAGGTTTTAAGCAAAGAAACTCAAAAAGTAGCAGCTAAACCAATTAAAAAGGTAAAATCGAAAGAATGATAAAAAGAATATAAATCAACCAGTAATAAAGGCAAAAATGCTTAACATGTTTAGAAAAAAGTTTGTTTGGTGATCCATTTGTGTGCGGAATATTTGGTGTAGTAAGTAGCGGTGATTCAGTAATACCAACCTTACTAACTGGGTTACAAAAATTGGAATATAGGGGATATGATTCCTCAGGTATAGCAATCATAAATAACGAAGGTAAGATAGAAGTCAAAAAATCAGAAGGTAAAGTCGAAAGGTTATGTGAAGTTGTTGATGACAGCAAGATGTCTCACAGTACAGTTGGTATAGCACATACTCGCTGGGCTACACATGGAGTTCCAGGCCTTAAAAATGCTCATCCCATTCGTACAAATAATGTTGTTGTTGCTCATAACGGCATAATTGAGAATTACAATCTGCTAAAAAAGGGCCTAGAAGAAAGGGGCATGTCATTCCATACTGACACTGACACAGAGATCATACCAAACATGCTAACCTTATATCTCGATGAAGGATTGTCGCCAGTTGATTCTCTATTTAAGTGTTTAAACAACCTACACGGCTCATTTGCCTTGGTCTTATTATTTGCAGAATATCCAGACGCCTTATTTGTTGCGAAGAGAAATTTGCCTTTAGCAATAGGCTATAACTGTAACACAGTGTTTGCTGCATCTGACTCTAATGCTTTAAGTGCATTTGTGGAAAAAATATCGCATTTGGAAGATGATGATATTGCAGTGATAAAATCTAGTGGAGTTAGTATATACAACAATGGTACACAAGTTAAACGCAGTATAGAAAATAGTAGTCCAAGTGATTTTCTAATTAGCAAAAATGGCTACCCTAGCTTCATGTTAAAAGAGATTTTTGAGCAACCGCGTGCATTAAACAAAACAATAAATCAATTTTACAAGCAATATAAAGAGGTCAACAAAAAATTGTTTTCTGAGCTGAGTTACATTACTATAGTTGGATGCGGATCATCTTATTTTGCTGGGCTAATAGCGAAGTATTGGCTGGAAAGTATTGCTCAAGTTCGAGTATATCTAGAAATCTCATCAGAATTTAGGTATAGCAACGTCAAGCTAGAAGAAGGCAGCATTGGGTTATTTATCTCTCAATCTGGCGAAACTGCAGATACCATAGAAGCGCTGCGTTATGCGAAATCACAGAAGCAAACAATCATAAGTATAACTAATACATTTAGCAGCAGCATTGAAAAGATCTCAGATATTGTGTTACATACTCTTGCTGGGCAAGAAATTGGTGTTGCTTCAACAAAAACCTTTTCTGCGCAACTTGCAACTTTAGCATGCTTTGCCGTGGAGCTTGGAAAAATAAAAGGTATACTGGGTGGAGAGAGAATAAAACAGCTAAGCAACGCTATTAACTCTATTCCCAAGTATGTTGAGCATGTTTTAAATGTGATGAAAATACAACATATATCAGGCAGCATATTAGAACACAATAACGTTATTTTAATTGGCAGAGGAAGTTCATACGGAGTTGCAATGGAAGGTGCATTGAAGATAAAAGAGCTTTCATACATCAATACAATTGGTATTGCAGCGGGAGAAATGAAGCACGGTTCTATTGCTTTAATAGACTCTACTGTGCTTGTTATAGCAATTATCCCTTATGATGATTTATTCTTTAAAACGCTATCTAATATACAAGAGATTATTGCAAGAAAAGGCAAAGTAATTGCCTTCAGTGATAAACAAGGAGCGCCATTCCTAAGGGGAGTTTGCGCAGATGTGGTGCAACTTCCAGACACTGATAATTTTATCTCTCCAATCATCTACAGTGTTGCTATGCAATTCCTTGCTTACTTTACTGCAGCAAAAAAAGGGTTAGATGCAGATTGTCCAAGAAATTTAGCTAAGTCTGTCACGGTTGAGTAGTCCATTTAAGTTAAAGCTAAACTTCTGTATCTGTTCAGGGTAGCGGCAAGACCATAGAGTAAAAGTGAGTTTACAACAAATGGTGTCATGCAAGTAGCTGACACTGGGATCCAGGTTACTATATATGAAAAGTTATTATGTTTATATACTTGCAAGTGAACGAAATGGGACCCTGTATATAGGTATAACGTCAAATTTAATTAAACGAATTTGGGGTATCTGTTCAGGGGCATCACAAATATTGAAGCAAAGTGCGTGACACACAGCTGTACGAACATTTATTTGCAAAGGCAGTATGTTAAGTGTTATAGCCAATTTTGCCTCAAACACAAAGGTGTCATCCCAGTGCGTGACACTGGGATCCAGAAAAATTGATTGTGCACTATACAACATTTTCGATCAAAAGCTGGATCCCAGTGTCACGCACTGGGATGACACCATTTGTTGTAAACTCACTTTTACTCTATGGTCTTGCCGCTACCCTGAACGGATACAGATTAACCACATTACCTCACGTTTTCTCTATGATTATTTTTTTAGATTACTTGTCTACCTTATTTGCCGTTCTCCTGAACGAATATACAGAAGCTATAAAAACTATCTAATAGCTACCCAAAACCCTTATTTCCCACTCAAGTTCAACATTAAATTTATCCTTTACTGCATCTTTTACTCTGTTGCCAAGGTTTTCCAAGTCAGATGCAGTTGCATTATCGTAATTGAGCAAGAAGTTACAATGTTTCTTAGAGATTCTAGCTCCACCAATATTTAACCCTAGGCAGCCAGATTTATCAATTAACTCCCATGCTCGGTAGTTTTTTGGATTTTTGAATATGCACCCAGCAGTTTTTCCTCTTATTGGCTGGCTTTTATTTTTCCTCTCAATAACTTCCTTTAACCTTTGCAGTATAAGCTCATACTCTGAGTTTACTCCTTTAAACTCAGCTTCAACAAAAATCCAATTTCCTTTTAGGCTATGTCCACGGTAAAAATACCCCATTTCTTCGCTGGAGAACTCATATAGGTTTCCATCCTCTAGATTCACTGCTTTTATGGATTGTACAACACTTGCGATATCACTACCATATGCACCTGCATTCATTTCTATTCCGCCACCAACTGTTCCTGGAATTCCAACTAGAAACTCAAGTCCACTAATTTGTTGCTCTCCTGCAAAGTAAGCAAAGTTACTAAGTAACGCAGCACCACCTGCAACAATAGAGTTGTTACCTTTACTTTTTATATATGAAAATTCCTTACCCAATTTTACTGTTATTCCTCGAATGCCACTATCTCGCACTATTATGTTGGATGTTGCACCGATAACGTTAATTGGCAACTCAGTGTTTTTAATCAAGCATGTTAAATCTTCAATATCACGTGGTTTAAATAATATATCAGCTCGTCCACCGACATTTAACCACGTCGCTTTAGACATTAAGATGTCATAACGATAGATTCCACGTACTTTAGGTAAGCTTATAAGCATTTTGATTTCAACTCTAATCCTGCATCCATACCCATTTTCTCCGCATCTTCTATAAATGAAGTGCGCTCAGTGAAGTATATATTTTTTCCATCTGCCAACATACAACGAAGGTGTAGCATATTTTCGCTCACATATTCAGCCAAAGCTGCAAGTGGTGTAAAACATGAACCATTCACTGTCTTCATAAAACTGCGCTCTGATTTCACTCCTATAAAAGACATATTATTATTAATTTTCTCTAAAAGATCGATAATTTTTACATCATTCCTTCTACATTGAATACAAACCGCCCCCTGCCCCACTGCACTTAACATAACTTTTGGTGGCAATACCTCTGTAATCAAGTGATGTTTTTCTAATCTTATGAGTCCTGCTTCAGCTAGAATTATTCCATCAAAACTTTGATTTTGCAATCTAGTTGTTACATTTCCACGTAGCGGTACTATATTTAAATCTGGTCTAACATTTAACAACTGAACTTTTCTTCTTATTGAAGAAGTGGCAATAGTAGCCTGCTGTGGCAAAGATTCAAGGCTATTGTGTTTATGAGAAATAAACGCATCGCATGGACTTAGCCTTTCTAAAACACAAGGAATTGTTAAACTCCCTGAGAAAAACGCAGGCATATCCTTTAGCGAATGAACTGCCATGTCTATATTATTTTCGAGCAATTCAGCCTCAATTTCTTTAATGAATAATCCTTTACCTCCTATTTCAGCAAGATTTGCGTTTGCATACTTATCTCCAGAAGTTTTTATCTTAACAATTTCAATAGATAAGTTAGGAAAAGAGTCCAGCAACTTTTGTTTTGCTTCCAAAGCCTGGGCAACTGCAAGCTTGCTTCCTCTGGTACCTATTTTGACTAGCATATGTACGACTGTTTGAATACCAAACTTTAACCTAATTAATTACTTAAACACTTTGGTAGCGTGTATCGCATGAACCTCGGTTACCCTCTCTCTGATGTCATTCAAGTACTTGGATCCAGTTTAATTCATCATATGAGCCTTTGCATTTATTGTACTTTAACTTAAAACCAAAAGCAACTTTGACTTTACAAAATAATAACCTTTTATATGCATAAATAAGCTTACTGGATTCTAGTACTTGCATGACAAGGTATAAACCTTATCGTCATACCACCGCGAACCGTCATACCGTCACGGTATCTCTAGATCCCGCTAACACGTAGCGGGATGACGAATTATTTAACCGTCATACCGCGATTCATTCGCGGTATCTCTAGATCCCGCTAACAAGCAGCGGGATGACGGTTGTCGTTTAGCTATAAATATTAAAAAATTTACCAAGCGAAAAAAAAGG
>NZ_LYUY01000032.1:0-12397 GCF_001675785.1 Wolbachia endosymbiont of Nomada ferruginata | reverse complement strand
GCCAGAATAGAATAAGCAAACATTTACGAATTGAATTTAGTGCAAACAAGGGTGTTGATATCAACCATACTCTGCAGAATCGCAATATGGTATGACTACATGCTTTTTATTGATTTGATTAACATAATCAGCAGAGAGTTTTGTTTTGCAAAAGATGTCTACAGTAACATACTGCAATTATTTGGAATTGTAGGGCTAGGTGCAATTGTAAGGCCACTTGGTGCATTCATATTTGGTCACGTTGGTGACAGGTATGGAAGGAGGATAGCATTAATAATTACTATCTTGCTAATATCGATACCATCAAGTCTCATTGCATTTATTCCAAGTCACAATCAAGTAGGTATAATTTCTACTATATTGCTTCTTGCAATCCATATAACACAAGGAATTGCACTTGGTGGTGAACAAGGAAGTTCTGTTTATCTTATAGAGCATTTATCCAGTAGGAAAGAGAACTTAGGGATGTATTTTGGAATGATGGGTTTTGGTCGCTCCATTGGCGTCTTGCTTTCTGCGGTGATAGTGATTATCTGCAAAAAAACTACTGATTTTTGTACCTGGGGTTGGAGATTGCCATTTATTTTCTCAGCTATTTTAGGATTAATTAGCGCGTATAGCATATACACATTGGGAGAAACTCCAGCATATGAAAAAAATCGAAAACAAAGAAATTTACCTGATTTGCCAATAATAGAGCTTATAAAACGCCACAAGAGAGCTCTTATACTTGCTATTTTAATATCTGTACCTGTTAATGTTGCTGTTGGATTTACCATATTTCTTCGAACTCTCGCAAAGGAAATAGCATCAGTGGATGTTTATGTAACAACATATATCAACGAAATTGTATTGATTATAACCAGTGTATTAATGCCGATATCTTCAATAGCGTTTGGAATGTTGGCTGATAAAGTTGGAAAAGAGCGCACTGCAATCTTATTTATAGCAATTACAATGGCACTGTGTTGTCCTGCGTTATCTATTGCATATTACTATAAAAATTATCTTGTGATTGCGTTGAGCGTAATGGTTCTCTCTATAATAGAAAGGGGTATAGTTCCCATAGGAATAGTTGCATCTGAACTCTTTCCTACCAATGTTAGATTTAGTGGTGTGAGCTTATCACGCAATATCTCTTATGCGTTACATGGAGGATTTACTCCTATGGTTTGTATTTGGTTGACTGTAACATTTCCTCAAACAAACCTTGCTGCTGGGCTTTATATAGTCTTCTGCTTGTTGGTCAGTGTGGTAGCAATATTGCAAATAAAACCGCAAGATAAGAAATTTGATTGGTCTTAGTTTTCTCCTATGTGATTTGATAGACCGGGAAAGGGTTTCATCTAAGTAGCTGACACCCTGACAACCGTCATCCCGCTGCTTGTTAGCGGGATCTAGAGATACCGTGACGGTATGACGTAGGACTGCTGTCATTCCAGTCTGGAATCCAGCCTTTATTATGCAGCCACTTGGTTAAAATTAAGTCTTCTGGATCCCAGTGTCTGGGCACTGGGATGACAAAGGAGGGCAGTGTCAGCTACTCGGATGACACCCTGCTGGTGGACAATGTTTGTATAGTTGTGCGTCACGCGCTGGAATGACGAATTACTTAACCGCCATACCGTCACGGTATCTCCTAGCATAGATCCCGCTAACACGTAGCGGGATGACGATTTTGTATCGGAAAACAAGTAGCGGAATAATGACAACCACGTCATACCGCCGCAGTATCTAGCCGCTAACACGTAGCGGGATGACGATTTTGTATCGGAAAACAAGTAGCATGACGATTTATCAAATGTTCCTTAGTTTCTCAAAAAAATCCTTTAACAAAAAAGAGCATTCTGTTTCTAATATTCCACCATAAACTTCAGGTATATGGCTGCAAAATTGAAATATCTTAGCACCATTTTCAATTCCTCCACCTTTTGGATTATAAGCTCCAAAGTACAATCGTTTAATTCTGGCAAAGGAAATAGCTTGAGCACACATCGGACATGGTTCTAATGTTACGTACATATCAGTATCACAAAGCGTGGAAGTTGAAAATGCTTGTCTGATCGCTAACATCTCTGCATGTGCAGTTGGATCGTTAGATATATTGTGTGCAGAGGAGATGATATTGTCTCCACTAACCATTACAGCACCTATTGGCACCTCACCATTTTTCTGAGCAAGTTTGGCTTGCTCTATGGCAAGCTCCATATATTGATACTTGAACACTTGTTATTTTCAACAGATACAATTTTCTTTTTTTAATTTTTCTATCCTCCGTAAGTCGTAAATTTTACTACTTGGGTTTGACTCAACAACTACAACATTTTCTTCACAAGGCGATATATAGCCTTCATCACTTAGCTAATTGTATTCATAAGGAGTAACGTTAGTCAAGGATGTATTATGTGAGCCTGTATAATCATGCTCACTTTGAATTCTAGTTAATTGCTTTGAATGATAATTATCTGTTTCCCGTTTTAAATATTCTTTTATTTCTTCTATCGATTTGAATTGATTTGCTTCTCTTACACCATATTTTTCTTCTATATCCAGTATTACAGCTACTATTGCTTTATCCTCCAGTTTATCTAGTTCTTCTTCGCTGACATTGTCAGCACCTGTGTATTCTAATAATTCTTTTACATACTCATATAAAGATACAAAATCCTTTAACACCTAACCTTCTCTATTAGTTTTATTTATCAAATTTTTATGTTTTTACCAACCGCTGCTTCAATAAATGATACAAAAAGAGGATGAGGAGAAAACGGCTTTGATTGAAACTCTGGATGAAACTGCACACCAATAAACCACGGATGACTCTCTAACTCCACTGCCTCTATGCACGTTCCATCTTCTGATATGCCACTGCATAGCAGCCCATTTTTTTCCAAATCATCTTTATAATCTGAATTGATTACATATCTATGTCTGTGCCTTTCTGAAATAGTAGTGTTACTGTATGCATCCATCATTTTAGAGTTTGCATTTATATTACATTTGTATGCCCCAAGTCTCATGGTTCCACCAAGATCGTCATCTTGATCGCCAGCTAACTTAACGATTGGATGTTTACAGTTATGAAATTCTTCAGAGTGTGCATCTTCAAGCTTAATAACGTTACGAGCAAACTCAATAATTGCAAGCTGCATACCAAGGCAAATTCCGAAAAATGGGATATTATTTGTACGGGCATAATTTATTGCTAATATTTTACCCTCTACTCCGTCATCACCAAACCCCCCTGGGACAAGGATTGCATGAGAATTCTGTAATTTCTCTCCTATAAGTTTTTCATTTATAGGTTTTTCTTCCTTCTCTCTTGAGTTAACCCAATTTATCCTTACTTTGACTTTATTACTAATCGCACCATGATTTAATGCTTCAACTAGTGATTTATACGCATCAGGGAATTCGGTGTATTTTCCCACTATAGATACAGTAACTTCCTGTGTTGGGTGCCTTATAGAGTGCACTATTTGATCCCATTCAGTCAAGCTTGGTTTTGGCTTACTTAAATGAAAGTGCTCCAAAATTTGCGTATCGAGCCCACATTTGCTATACAACACCGGTAACTCATATATATGACTCACATCAGGGGCAGGTATCACATTAGATAAAGAAACATTGCAAAGCTTAGCTATTTTCTCTCTTTGATTATCGAAAATTTCTTTCTCACTGCGGCATAATATAATATCTGGTTGTAACCCCGCGGAATTTAACTCTCGAACTGAATGCTGCGTTGGTTTTGTCTTTAATTCTTGCGCTGCGGTAAGATATGGTATTAAAGTTAAGTGAATCAGGATAACTCTTTGTTTTCCTAATGTGTAGTTAACTTGGCGTATAGCCTCCAAAAATGGTTGGCTTTCAATGTCACCTACAGTTCCGCCTATTTCACATATTACAAAATCTAAACCTTCCGTACCATTAAAAATGAACGATTTGATCAAATCTGTCACATGAGGAATGACTTGCACAGTTTTGCCCAGATAATCACCACGCCTCTCTTTCTTCAATAACTCATGATATATCTTACCAGTTGTTATATTGTCATCTTTTGTTGCTTTAATTCCAGTAAAACGCTCATAATGCCCAAGATCCAAATCAGTTTCAGCACCATCTTCGGTAACAAACACCTCTCCGTGCTGAGTTGGGTTCATTGTCCCAGGATCAATGTTGAGGTACGGGTCAAGTTTTCTGATACGGATCTTAAAACCGTGAGCTTGAAGAAGCGCACCAACACTCGAAGCAACTAAGCCTTTACCAAGCGATGACACAACTCCACCTGTGACAAAGATAAATTTAGCTTCCTTCATTAATTTTCAAATGGAACAGAAGTAGATTCACTTTCTTGCTTTTTTTCTAATATAATTTTTTCTGCGATCGATTTTTTATGTACGTCTTTTGAACATAATCCTGACAATAGCAATGTGTTTATAATAAACAATCCAGCAACAATAGCCGTTATTCTGCTGAGCGGGTTTTCAGAAGATTTCACCGGAATCATCGAATTGACCCCCTGTTGTGTATTACTAAAACCACTTAACGAACTACTTCCAGGCGGCTGCAAGAGCACTAAAATTACTAACACAACAACCAATATTATTTGAAATATACTTAATACCGCTACTGACATTATAGATAGGGCTGAAAATAAAAATTTTAGCAGTACAAAGCACGTAAGTCAAGAACATCTGTCACCCAAATAGCTTGAGACCTAAGTATATATTTACTGCCTACCTTATTTTGATTAACATATGCATAAGACTTTGGGCTTAATATGTATCACATTTTAAAATACAAAGATTATGAACCAAAAATAGACGAAAGTGCTTTCATCGCAGGTGGTTCGCATATCATAGGCAAGGTTGAAATAGGAAGAGATGCAAGCATCTGGTTTAATTGTGTAATCAGAGGGGACGTTGGATCAATAAAAATAGGTAATGGAACAAATATTCAAGATGGAACGGTAATTCATGTGGATAGAAACCCAGGTGGTGACACAATTATTGGCAGTATGGTCACAGTGGGACATTTTTGTATGTTGCACGCATGCACGGTGCATGATAAAGCGTTTATTGGTATGGGCTCTACCGTGATGGACCATGCAGTTGTGGAGTCTGAAGCTATGGTAGCTGCTGGCTCGCTAGTGACACATGGAAAAGTAATAAAAAGTGGGGAAATATGGGCTGGCAGGCCAGCAAAGTTCTTCAAAAAGATGTCGAATGAAGAAATTAAACATATCGCGCAGTCGGCACAAAATTATATTATGTTAATGAAGGAATACAAAAACTGAAGTTCGCGTCAAGTGTTTTACTTGACACGTACGTCTCAGCTCAACAAACTGTGTTAAGCTACCTTGTTTTTTCCCCCACTTACTCCTTGCACTTCCGCTCTATTCACTTGAGTACTAGGTAATGCTGCATATGTAATACCACCGGCTACGAGTGCAGATGCTACTGCTATACCAATCATTACTAACATCTCTAACTTAACTGTACGTTCAAGTGCAGTAAATGCTATCAGTCCAGCAGCAAGACCCATACCAACAGTAGCGGTATACTTCGCTCCATTGCTTTGTTTTGGTTGCTGAATTGCTTTGATTTTATCTTCTAATTCTTTATTTTTCTTCTTAGCTTCAGTCAATTTAGTTTGTAAGTCTGTTTTTTTCTGCTCAACTGCACCCTTTTGAGCTTTTAATTGTGTTATTTCATCATCTTTCTCTTCTAACTGTTGCTGTAACGCCGTAGCATCTAATGCTTCCAATTCTGTTATTTTAGTATTTAATTCTTCTACTTTAGCTTTCTCTTCAGCTAATGTATCAACTTGCTGTTCATGTTCTTGAATTTTAGCATTTAGTGTAGTTATTTCATCATCTTTAGCTTTTAACTGAGCAGCAGTATCATTTGGTGCTGCTTGCAACTGCTGAACTTGATCATTTAGCTTATTTATTTCATCATCTTTAGCTTGTAACTGTTGCTGTAAGTCCGCAACTTCTTGTGTATTTTGTTGAGCTTTTAATGCTGTTATTTCATTCTCTTTCTCTGTTAACTTTTGCTGTAACGCCACAGCATCTAATGCTTCCAATTCTGTTATTTTAGCATTTTTCTCTTCTAACTGCTGCTGTAACGCTGTAGAATCTATTGCCTTTAGTTTTTCCACTTCAGCTTCTAAGTCTTGTTTTTCCTGCTGAGCTGTGTCCAATTGATCTTGTAATTCTTGTGTTTTAGTTTTCAATTCTTCTACTTGTTTTCTGGGATGTTTAAGCATCTGCACCTTAACTTCTTTTTTTTGATCATCAAGGCCTAACAGGGCTTTTATGGCTGCTACGGTAGCAGAAGCTTTTCCGCTACCTTGTTCGTTAGCTGAAGATATAGGCATGATTACAATATTATCTTCTTGATTTTTTTTTTCTTTTTCAAACAAACCGGTAATATATAATTGCTTATTACCTAGTGAAAAACCCGCATAAAACTTTTTAGAACTTGAAATGTTTTCATACTCTTGAAATTTTTTAAAATCATCTTGCGCTGTAATAAGCATTATTTCATTATTGATAACCTTTATTGTACCATTAATCTCCATAAACATATTAAACCTCAATATATATAATTAACATCACATAATACCTTTAGAACCTAAGGTCAAGTAATATTTTTATCATAGCATAGAAAATTTATGTTCGTAAACAAAAAATTTTGGCGTAAAATTGCCGTATTTACTTAATTGTGCTATAGCTAAAGTAATTTAGGTTTACCGACCATCGTCATTCCGCTGCTTGTTAGCGGGATCTAGAGATACCGCGGCGGTATAACGTTGCTAGCTTAAGGTTTAAAATTGAGAAATATTTATGTTAAAAGAAAAATACGGCTTTAAAGAAATTGAAGACAAATGCAACATATTATGGGAAGGCAGTAAAGTTTACAGGTGGAATGGTGAAAAGGATAACACTTTTACTATAGACACACCTCCACCGACAATATCGGGAAAACTCCATATTGGCCATATATTTAGCTATTGCCACACGGACTTTATTGCAAGGTTTCAGCGCATGCTGGGGAAAGATGTGTTTTACCCAATTGGGTTTGATGATAACGGGCTTCCCACTGAAAGATTGGTTGAACAAACCTATAAAACCCGTGCAAAAGAAGTTGGCAGAGAAAAATTTATAGAAATGTGCCATGAGGTTATTGAGAAATCAAAGCAGGAATTTAAGGAATTATTTAAATCGGTTGGCATTAGTTATGACTGGGATTTGGAATACCACACGATCAGCAAGGAAACTGTGACGCTTTCTCAAATGTCATTCATTGATCTATATAATAAGGGATATGCGTATAGAAAAATGCAGCCCATCCTTTGGGACCCGGTTGATAAAACCGCGATTGCGCAAGCAGAAATAGAAGATAAAGTTTTTGAGTCATCCTTAAATACGATAGTTTTCTCTACTCAAGAAAATGAGCAGATCAATATTGCAACTACGCGACCTGAACTACTTCCAGCATGCGTTGCAGTTTTTTGTCATCCAGAGGATACGCGCTACACTCATCTGATCGGAAAAACAGCGGTAGTGCCAATAACAGAGGAGAAAGTTCCAATAATAGCAGATGATAAGGTTAAAATAGATAAAGGCACCGGGCTTGTTATGTGTTGTACATTCGGTGATGAACTCGACATATATTGGCAGCAAAAGCATAATCTACCGATGAAAATTATCATCGATCAGGATGGGAGAATAAGCCTTTATGATGTCATTCCAGTGCTTGACACTGGAATCCAGGAAAAAGAGCCAATGCCAGCGATGACAGAGGAAGATATCATGTCAGCGTATGGTCAGAAAGAAGAAGAATGGATCCCAGTGTCTGGGCACTGGGATGACACCATAGGGGCTACTGGGATGACAGGAGAAAGGGCTACTCAGATGACAAAAGAGGGTGGGTGTGATCAGAAAGAAGAATGGATCCCAGTGTCAGCTACTCAGATGACAGACGATATACTAAATGAAATAAATGGACTAAAAATTGTAGCAGCAAGAAAGAGGATGATCGAAATCCTAACTAAAAAAGGACTTTTGATAGAAAGCACTAACATTTCTCATTCTGTTAAGTGTGCAGAAAGATCTGGTGCACCACTTGAGATATTGCCTACTTATCAATCGTTTATCAAGATCTTAGAGCAAAAAGCTCAAGTGTTAGATAAAGTAAAAGAATGCAATTGGCATCCAGCTACTATGCGTAAACGCATGGAAGTGTGGATAGAAGGACTAAATTGGGACTGGTGCATCTCAAGGCAGCGCTATTTTGGTGTGCCATTTCCAGCGTGGTATTCCAAACGTAAGGGTGAAGAAGGCAAAATTATTCTAGCTGAAGTAAAGAACCTGCCTATAGATCCACTCAAAGACTTGCCAAAAGGGTATAGCAAAGAAGAGATTATCCCAGATCAAGATGTAATGGATACTTGGGCCACAAGTTCAATTACTCCTCAACTGAGTGCACTGGCAGTAAACAGTGAGTTTAGCTTACCAAATCATCGCTATGATACGATATTTCCTGCAGATCTGCGCAGCCAGAGCCATGAGATAATAAGAACTTGGGCTTTTTATACTATTTTAAAGGCACATTATCATGCAAATTCTTTACCTTGGAAAAACATTATGATCAGCGGTTGGTGTTTAGCAGATGATAAGAAAAAGATGAGTAAATCAAAGGGTAACATCATCACTCCTCATGTAATACTTGAAACTTATGGAGCTGATGTAGTGCGCTATTGGGCAGCGAACTCAAGGCTTGGAGTTGATACAGTCTACTCTGAAAATATATTCAAAATTGGCAAGCGCCTAGTTACAAAACTTTGGAACGCTAGCAAGTTTGTTTCCATGTTCATGGAAAAGCATCAAGTGATGAGCATAAATTCTGCTCACGAGACAATGGATAAGTGGATATTGTCTAAGTTATACAAAGTTATAGAAAGAGCAACGAATAACCTATTACAGTTTGAATACTGCGAAGCTTTGAGTGCAGTAGAAGAATTTTTTTGGAAGGATTTTTGTGATAACTACTTGGAATTAGTAAAAAAACGTGCGTATGGAAGCAGTTTAAGTGCAAAACAAAGCTTGGCGTATGTACTGAATATTATTTTGCGGTTATTTGCACCTTTCTTGCCTTACATTACAGAAGAGATATACCACCAGTTGTATAGTTATAATTCTCTACACAATCAAAGTAATTGGCCGAGCAAAGAAGAACTTATCTACGATAAATATTCAGAGGAAATGGGAGATAATGTTATTCAGATATTAAACATTATCAGAAAGATAAAGGCAGATAATAATGTATCAGTTAAGCATCTGATAAAAAAGTTGATGATAAAAGCAGATCTACGAGAGGACAAATTGAATCAATCCGCACAGAATGATTTGCAGGCAGTTTGCAATGCGGAAACGATAGAGTGGATGCAGTCTGAGCTTGAAACTGAAGACGGAAAATACATAGTGAATATAGACTTATACTGATTTTTATAGCTTTACTTCCTTTAATATCCATGCTATTGTAATCATTATTAGTATGAGGGAATAATAATGGGGGATTTATATAATAAAGCCAATGCACCGTATCTTATAGCTGGTGCTCTTGCTACTTTGGTATTGCTTGCATCTGGGACACTTGCTGTTGCTCCTTATGTTGCATTCTTATCTCCAATTGCAGCCTTTAATGTAGCTCTTCCTGTTGCTTTGAGTTTATCTATACTTTCTATTTTGGTGCTTGCACTTTCATGTAAAATGATCAGCCAGAATAAAAAGCTTGATGCACAAAAAGCAGAACCTAATGAAAAAAATGGATTAGCTAAAGAGCAAGAAAATATAATACAAAGCTTAGAGCCTCAAATCAAAAAGCTAAAAGAGCTAAATAAGAGGCTTAGTAGTCAATACAATGAAATTGTAAAGCTAATTGGTAGTGCTGCAAAAAAAGATGAAGTGGAAGAGCTAATTAGTAGTTTCACGGCAAAATTAGATGAAATTTCAAAGCAAGCTAATAATGCTACAACAAAAGGTGAAATGGAAGAGCTAATTAGTAGTTTCACGGCAAGATTAGATGAAATTTCAAAGCAAGCTAATAATGCTACAACAAAAGGTGAAATGAAAGAGCTAAGTAAGAAGCTTAGCGATGAAATGGAAAAGCTAATTGGTAGTCTCATAACAAAAGAGGAATTAGAAGAAAGGCTTGGTAGTCTCATAAAGAAAGTTGAAGTAAAAGAAGAGCTGCGGATGAAGTTTTATGAAAAAGATGAAGAAAGAGGAAAGATAACATTTGATGATGTTATACTTCCAAACAATATAAAACAAAAGTTGATGATGATTTATGAACCAGATGCTCTAGAAAATGGAGAAGGATACATTTTGTATGGTCCACCAGGAACTGGTAAGACTATGACTGCTAAGGCGATTGCAAGTGAAACTAGATTCAAATCTGCATTTATAAGTGTTTCTGGATCTGATTTGCTTAATGTGTCAAATATAAATAAGGTTTTTGAGAAAGCAAAAAAAACACTCCTTGTATAGTTTTTATAGATGAAATTGATAGCATTGGCAAAATACGCAGTGATAATAATGTAGAATCTTTAAATAATTTATTAGCTGAATTGGATGGATTTGAATCTAGAAAAGGTGTGACGGTGATTGCTGCAACTAATCACTTAGGTGTTTTAGATAGGGCACTTATTAGGGGAGGTCGTTTGTCCATACACATTAAGATTCCTACATTAGACACAGACACACGTAAAAAAATAATAAATGAGTATTTTCAGAAGAAAGAATTGCAAAATATATTTATTGACACAATTTTACGCAATACTAATGAGAATTTTTCACCAGCAAATCTGATTAGTTTATTAAAGGAAATAGAAGATTGTGGAAGTAAAGTACTTAACAATACTAAGATTGCGGTTATTTGTCGAAGTTTTAAGAAGACTCATAATATTAAAAAGGTGTCGAATAAGCAGACTAACGGGAAAATTGAAAATTCTATAGGAGAATCACAGCAATACACATCCAGACCATCATATAACCTGAATGACGCTTTATGTGATTCTGGATATACCAGTATATGTTCTACCCCGATCAATAGCTAACTAGACATTATAAGTACAATGGTACACTCGATACATAAGGTCTAAGTCATTTTTTAGCTAGCAGGCTGAAAAAGGAAAGTTTGTTGTAGGTGCAGCACTATAATTCCTCCACAGATAAGAGAATTTTAATAAATATATACAAGACTGCTGAACGTGGGGGGGAGGGGAGTAATGAGCAATTTGTTTAACAAAGCTAACGCATTTTATTTTATAGCTAGTTCCTTAGCTACTCTTACGTTACTTACATCTTTAGCACTTACTGTAACTTCTAATGTGCCTCTTCCTCTAATTCTTGCTTTAGCTACATTATCTGTTTTGGTGCTTGCACTTTCGTATAAAATAATTGGTAATAATAAGAAACTGGAAGTTGAGAGAAATAAATTCGCTCAGAAAGAGCAAGAGTTAGAAAATAAAATAACTCTGGAAAAAGAAGCTGCAAACAAAGAAGTGGAAAAATTAAAACATGAATTAACTCAAGAAAAGCAAAATTTAGACAAGAGAGTAAAAAAATTGGATCAGAAAGTAAATGAGTCAGAAGTTGAGAGAGAATCTCTTCTTGAAGAAAAAAAATCTTTAGAGAAAAAATTAGAAACAGCAAAGAATCGTACGTTTGAAATAGACAATGAATTGGACAAAACAAGAAAGGAAATAGGTAAGCTTAATGAGCAGGAAGAGAAATTAAAACTTGAAATCTCATGTTTGAAGAAACAGTTGGAAGAAAGAAGTAGATTTATTGCAAAGCTGAAGATGGAAGTGGATGATAATAAACATTTAGAGCTAGAGAATAAGGGGTTGAATGATAGAATAGAAACGTTACGTGAAGTACAAAAGGCACTACGTGAGAAAAAACATGAACTTAGTGAAAAAGTAGAGGCATTGAATAAGGAAAAAAATAAACTTTCTAAAGAAGTAGAGGAATTACGTGAAGAACAAGAAAGGCTGCATGCAAACTTAGATAAGCTACAATGTAAAATTAAAGAGGTCAACAAAGAAAAGAAAAATTTATCTAAAGAATTAAAAGAGAAATTTGAAGAGTTAGATGAAGCAAATGGTTTAATTAAAAATCAATCTTTTGAGTTAGATGGGATAAGAAAAGATTGTAATAATGAAGTAAAAAGTTTAAGAAATTCACTTTTAGAACGAGACAGTCAAATAGAAGATTTTTTGAAAGAGAAAGAAAAACAAGTGAATTTTGCGCAACTGTTGATAAGAGGTTGTCCGGAAACAAGTAAATTCAAGCATATTCCCTCTTTAACATAACCCTACTCAT
>NZ_LYUY01000189.1:0-647 GCF_001675785.1 Wolbachia endosymbiont of Nomada ferruginata | reverse complement strand
ATTAAGTTTAGTAAACAAACTTCAGCATTTTTATCTTTACCGAAGCTTATTACATTTCTATTGGCGTGTGATGAGAGATAATCATAATATTTATTATCTCTGCTTAAAACCAAAGTACCGTTATTTTTCATACCATACAGAATTTCTAACTTCGCTTGTGCAACGTCAAATAGTGATGAAAAATTTTCAGTATGTGCAGGTTCGATGTTGGTAATAACTGCAATATTCGGATTACTAATTTTTGATAATTCTTTTATTTCACCAGCTTTATTCATTCCCATTTCAAGAATTAAGTACTGGCAGTTTTTTGGAGCTTTCAGAATTGTCAAAGGCAATCCTATATTATTATTTAAGTTACCTTCGTTTGCATGGGACACTCCATATTGCGATAAAACAGTGTGTAGCATATCCTTTGTAGTGGTTTTTCCGACACTGCCTGTAATTGCAATAACTTTAGCATCAATAAGAACATTTCTAATGTAATATGATGCCATATCGTGCAAAGCTTTCAGGGTATCTTGTACAATAATGAGAGGGAAACTTTTATATTTACCCTCACTCACTATTGCAGCGATAGCCCCTTTTAAAAACGCTTCATGCAAAAAATTATGGCCATCAAAATTCTTTCCCTTGAGTGCAATAAATAA
>NZ_LYUY01000031.1:0-12399 GCF_001675785.1 Wolbachia endosymbiont of Nomada ferruginata | reverse complement strand
AGTTCCTTATCCTAATGAATTAAAAGAAACATTTGATCAAGCATTGGATACTCAGTCTTTATCAACAAACGAGTATAATAAATTGTTAGAAAAAATTGGAGAAGGGATCTTTCCTTTTAAGAGTCTCGTTAATAAAGAAGCTCATTTCCATGGAATATTGAATGGAGTGTTTAGTTATTATAGTGACTTAAAATTACAGGAATCACCAGAAACTAGAGCATTAGTTTTAACTGAGTTTCAAACTGGTAGAGGGGAACGTATTGACATGCTAGTTCATGGTATTAAGTTTGTGGCTCAAGGTGGAAATGCTGAGGAGTACACTCCAATAGGGTTAGAACTTAAGGCATCAAGGCAGGGTAAAGGGGCTCAAGCTTTATTGAGGGAAGCAAATGATCAAATAAATGAAGAGTACAAAGAAGGTGTTACCTATAAAACACTTACAGATGGTGATGAGGTAAAATTTATCGGTGTTGTTTTCGATAAAGGATCTAATAATCCGAATAAACTTATTTTAACAAGTAGGACAGCTGAGGAAGGATTTATTCCTGTTGGAGTAGTTCATAGTTCACATCATATGTTGCCTACTGTAGGGCAGTGTTCTAAAAGAAAATCTTCATCGCCGGAGTATTCACCAAGTAAAAAGCCAAGAAGAGAAAGAAGTGTAAGTATGGCCTGCATAGATTCGTTTGATGAAGAAAAGATTACAGAGGATGAAAAAGAAAGACTTATTAAAGAGTTATTTGGTATTGAAGCTCATGACACAAAAATTATAACAATAGATTCTCCTCAAGTGAGGATTGATGGTGGTAAAGTAAATGTAAAATTCAAAGACAATAGTGGTAATGATAAAGAATTAATGATAGATGATGCTGCAAATATTAAGAGTATAGAAAATTATATACTGGATGAGAAAAATCTTGAGATAAAGTTAAAAGTAAGCAGCGATAAAGAGTATGCTATAATAGAAGAAATTAAAGAGCAAGGTAGCGAATATTATTTAAAAATTGATGATTATAGAATAAAGCTAGATAGTATATTTCAAGATGGAAAAGAAGTAATCTTTGATAAATTACATCAACTATCAAATGATAAGCAGTTGTTAGAGAATAAAAAATACATTGAAGACATAGGTGATGTTCAAACTAATCAAGATTACAATGATATTGTAAAGGAAATTAAACAGAATTTATTAGCAAAAGGAGTTAGGGAAGATACTTTCGACAGGTTTAAAAGTCATTTTGATGATCTTGGTGAAAAAGTTTTTGCAGATTATATTAGTAATGTAGAAAGCAGCCTTAAAGAAAAAGGAATTGCATTTGATCGTAATAAATTTGATTCAGCAAAAATAAAAGGAGTAAAAGGTGGAAAGTTTTTCTCCCTTATGGCTATATATGACTTGCTTGATAGTATAGGTGATACAGCAACACTTGGACGGCATGATAATGATGCTTTAAAGCAAGTATTTGGTATCAATGGTATACTAGATGCTATGGATGATGTTAGGACGAGTGTAAATATTTCTCCTAGTAGTAAAGTAGGAAAACTGATTGGTAAAATACCAGGGCCTGCACGTCAAGCTTTTGTTAAGGTTATCAGTAATCCTGTAGTTCAAAGTATTACATTTGCAACCATTGCTTATCAATTTGGATACAGTATAAACGAAATAGCTCAAGGTAATAATCATCCACTAAATTATTATTGGACAACAAGTAGTGGTGTAAAACTAGCAAGTATGAGCATAAGGCCTATAAGTGCAGGGGTTAGTTTTACGATAAAAAGTGTAAGTGCTACTACTAAGATTTTAAGGGGTTTATCTGCTGCAGGCAAAGTTTTAGGTAGGGCAGCAGTAGTTACTATGGTTGCTGATGTATTGATAACAATGGGCGTAAAAATTCATGAAAGAATGGAGTATACTAAAGCAATAGCAGAGCAAGTGCCTCTATTACCTGGTGGTGAACAAGCGGAAGTATTTTTTGCAGGGGTGATTAAGTTTTTTACAGGAAGAGATGTAGAAAAAGAATATGAAGATACAATTAGAATAAAAGGTTATTTAACTTACGTAAAAGAAGCAGCTATTAAACTGTTAAATGACAATTATGACATAGATGCGGTTGTACAATACGTAATCTCCATTGAAGAGAAACATAGTGAGGTGATTAAAAATATGGGTGCACAGCCTATATGTATTATGCCATCATCGTATGGTCCTGGTTGTGCGACGCAGATGAAGTGGACATGTGATTTAGAAAAAAAATATAAAGATATCTCTTTTGACAAGATTAATATAGCTTCTAGTGTAAAAAGAGATTTGTCTTCTATTGATATCTCTAAGATATTGACTATGACACCTTATACTTTGGTTATGAGTGAAGGTTGGGAAAGGTTTATCTGTGGTATAAAGAATAGTCCTCAATGCTATCAAGAGATCGAAGAAAAGAAAGTTTATATTGTTAATACAGGTGCAAAACATATCCCTCATCTAACAAAATATGAATATGAATATGAATATGAAAATCTTGGTTTAAGAGTTGTAGATGCACCATTAACAAATCCGATACAAAAATCTCAATGCAGCAAAATAATCAATACAAAGCACACAGGTGACGATGCGTTCGCTCCATGTAACAGTGGCAAAATTTATAGAAACTGTCAAGAGAGCTTTACTCTCTCAGGCGAACCTTTTATTTTTACTAATCCGAAAAGGAAAGATCCTGGCAATACAAAAAAGCAAACATTTCCTAGAGGATCGATATTATATATTTCAGGGCCAAAAACGTTAACAGCAGCAGCAAATTATCCAGCAGTAATGCATATTCCAGAGGGTAGTAATATACGTTATATTGGCTCTAAAAACAATGAAACTATTTTTATTATTAATAATTCTATGTCTGGTACCCTCAAAGGTGGAGCAGGAAAAGAAAATACTCTAGTAATGAATGTTAAAGCTAATAATGTTGTAGTAGATTTGCATGAAGGAGTAATACATTATGGTAGTAACAATATAAAATTAGTTAATACGTATAACTATGTGTCAAACTCTGATAGCAAACAAAATATTACTACTCACTGTAAAACAAGGTTAATTAACGTAAAAAATACAGAAGTGCATCAGGGTTCATTTGATTGTCAAGATCAAGATTATGAAGTTAGAGTAGTAAATAAAGAAAATGTGCATTATAGAGGGTTAAAACAAACAATATTTATTGTTAATGATAATAGTGATAACGCTAAGATAGTGAGTGATTTAAGTGATACAGGAAAAGAAAACTTTGATGTAATAGATGTTCAAGGTGCTAATATTACACAGTTGGAGATAAGTGAAGATATAGGAAAAGGTGGCTATAGTTTAAATCTTTTAGCTGATGATATGGAAAGTATTGTTTCGAGTACTAAAATAGATGATTTTAAAAACTTAGTAATTCAAGCAAAATATCAGGGAATAACAGAATCTGTAGTAATACAAGATAAGTCTTTATCTGATATAGTAAAGGATATCTGGTATCAAGAGTTAAATGGTTTAGGAAAGGATATTGATGGAGAAGTTGTACAAAATGGTGAAAAAAAATTAAAAGCATTTATACAAGCAAATATTTTAAATCTAGAGTTACCTAATGCATACCAAATTACAAAAGATATTGCTAACAATAATAATTTAAACATTCCAGTATCTAAAATAGAAGTCACTAAAAATTACATGGGAATACCTGCAGAAAAAGTGATAATTGGTGGTGTATATTCAGATCAGATAATTGTTGATTTCAGTTATAATAATTCCGATTTTGCAAGTAGTTACCAAAGATACCACGACAATAGAGGAAAGTATGATTATAATCGCTATATGATAGAATGTAATCACTATCAAGACATCATAGTAGAAGGGGGAAAAGGGCAATATCAGTATATTATCAAACTACCAGAATATAATCATACATTAGAGTATGATCCCCTTTCATCTCCTATAAGACTTAATTTAAAGATAAAAAATAGAGCGGTGCTTCATCAAAGCATACCTTATGACATTATCGATTTTGCTGAATTAAATGTAATGGATATTAATAGTATAAATATAAGGGAAGGTGAAAGGAATTATATAAACGAATGCTATAACAAACCAATTTCTGATCTTACGGAAGACAGTTTAGAAATACAAAATATTACAATATTAGATAGTAAGGGCATCAGATGGTCTTTATCTATTGGTTTAATTGATTACTTAAAAAGTCCAGAACATCAATACATTATATTGCGGATAAACAATAAATTTTACAAAATCGATAGTGCAAATCTAGAACTTAAACATATAGAAACAAATCCTAATTTTTTCAGATATTACAAACCAGATGAACAAGGATTACAGATTTACCATAATCAGCCAATTAATAATAATGATATTGGTTTAGTCGATTTCAGAGATAAATCTATATTAGGTTTTGATGCAGAAGTTATTAATGATAGCTTAGTTCTATTACATAAAAATAATACTCTAATAAAAGTAGAGAATTGGAATACCTACCAGCCAGCAAGAGAGATGATATTTGCTTTTAATGATACAATACTCTCTAACTCGAAATGTATAATTTCTACTTGTAACTCAGAAGATATTATAGGGGACCTTAATAAAGAAAAAGTGGTTGTATTAAAAAATCAGATGTTTAATGCTATAGTACAAAATAACATCAGTGAAGCTGAAGACTTAATCAGAAGAATTGGAAATATTGATACCGAAAATAAGCACGAATTAACACCTTTATATGTAGCTATTCAAGAAGGTAGATTAGATGTGGTTAAGCTTCTTTTTAATAGAGGATCCGTTAATGTTAAAGACAAAGATATTCATGGTTGTAATTCTTTACACTGGGCTGCTCAAGAAGGTAAGTTAAATATAGCTAAGCTTCTTGTTGATAAAGGTGCTAATATTATTGCTGAAGATAATAATGGTAGAACACCTCTACGTGTAGCTGCTTGCAATGGTAATCTAGATATGGTCAAATTCTTCCTTAATAAGAGTGTTGATATCGAGTCTGAAAGTAATGACCCAGATAAGATGATGGGAAAGATTGAGAGTATAAGGAAGGAAATTATAAATCAAGTAGATGCTTCATCTAATGTAAAAAAGTGGGCAAAGTCTTTTATAGAAGAGTTAAGATATTCAATAAAAAGTAAAGCAAAGAGAAAGCTGGATGGTAATATATCGAGTAATTGTAGTGCTTCGACCACTGAACTTACTAATAGAATTTATAATTTTGATAAAAACTTATTTGATAATATAATTAAAGAAGTTGTAGATGATGCATATGGAAGAGTAGATACGAAAAAAATATTAAGCTGTGTACGCAGTCATGGTTATATTGGTCAGCTGATTTCAGGTTACATAGCTGTATTTGATGCAATGCAAAAGAGTGGTGATCTAAATGATAATGCAATATTTAAGTTAGCTTCTTACATTAAAGAAGCAATGGAGATGAAGTATTATCCTAAAGTTCCTTTAGAAACAAGATCTAGCCTTGAAAAGCTAGAAAATAGATTACCAAAATCAGTAAGGAATGCAATATTTGCTTCAAAAGTATGTATAAAGAACGTTTATCAGGATGAATATTTATATGCTGCTAACAAATGTTTCAATTATGATAATGACAGACGAATGGCATTTACTTGGACTCCAAAGAATGAAGAAAATGATAAGTTTAGGTGGAAGATTAAACCTGATGGTAACAATTTTTATATAGTGAATGTTGCATTTAATGAAACCTTGTATGCTGCTAGTAACTATTTTAATTATGATAATGATAGACGAATGGTATTTACTTGGATTTCAGGGGGAAGAGTTGCACGAGATGTGTGGATGATTAAACCTGATGGTAACAACTGTTCTATAATGAATGTTAAGCTTAAAGAACATTTATATGCTGCTGATTATGCTAAATATGACAATGATAGGCGTAGAGTATTTACTTGGATTCCAGGAGGTCAGGTTCTGCAAGGGATGTGGATAATTGAAGATTGTGGGTCTACTGTAAGAAAAGTTAGAGATATTGTCAGTAATGCTAGAGAAGAATTAGATCAAGAATTGCTAGATGCTGCAAAAGTTGGAGATATGAGCAAAGTAAAAGATTCTGTCAATCGAGGAGCTGATGTTAATACTAAAGACAGAGATGGTAACACTCCTTCGCGCAATGCTGTATTAAAAGGTCACTTTGGTATATTTAAATACCTTGTTGAAAATGGTGTTAGTTTAGAGGGTAAAGATCATCGTTGTGGTCCCTCTATATGTGATGCTTCTTATAGTGGTAATTTGGATATACTAAAGTACCTTATTGGGAAAGGTGTTGATGTTAATGAGTCTGACAAAAATGGTTGGACACCGCTACATTTTGCTGCATGGAGAGGTTACTTAGAAGTTGCTAACTTTTTAATAGAAAAGGGTGCTAATATTAACGTTGAGAACATTTTTGGCAGGAAACCCATACATGTTGCTGCTGAAAATAATAACAAAGACATTATAGAATTTTTCCTCAGCAAAGGAATGAGCATTGATGATACTGATAGAGATGGTCGCACTCCTCTATACTATGCCTCTTGGAATGGTCATTTAGACATGGTAAAGTACCTTATAGATAAGGGAGCTGATATTTACATTCAAGATAAAGGTGGCATAACACCGCTAGATGCCGCTACTGATCAAAAACACGATGATGTAGAAAGGTATTTAAAACAAGTGCAACTAGATAAAGAATTATTGATTGCAGCACAATATGGTAATCTTGATGAAATTAGAAGTCTTGTAGGTCAAGGAGCTAGCTTAGGTGCTAAGTATATTGATGGCCGGACTCTTATGCATTGTGCTGCTTATGGAGGTAAGTTAGATGTAGTAGAATATCTCGTTGCAGGTGAAAAAAGTAGTTTAGAAGTCAAAGATAATAGTGGTAGAGTTTCCCTACACTATGCTGCTTACAATGGTAAGCTAGATGTAGTAAAATATTTTATAGATGAAAAGAAAATTGATGTTAACATAAAAGATAATAATGGTTGGGCATCTCTACATTGGGCTTCCTGGGGTGGTCATCTGGATGTAGTAAAGTATCTTATAGATAAAAAGGCTAATATTAATGCTAAAGACAAGAATAGTAAAATACCTTTAGATGTTGCTACTGGTCAAAAACATGATGATGTTGTAGAGTATTTGCAACAAACTCAATTAAGTCTGAATAAACAATTGATAGCTGCAGTACAAGGTGGTGATCTTAGCAAAGTTAAAAATCTTGTCAGTCAAGGCACTAGTTTAGACACTAAGTATAATGATGGCTGGACTCTTATGCATTATGCTGCTTATGAGGGTAGGCTAGATATAGTAAAATATCTCGTAGACAAATGGGCTATTTTAGAGATAAAATACAATGATGGTAGAACTTTTTCATGCAACACATCTCTAGATAGTGCCTCAGATCTTGTGAATAGTTACTTCGATACAATGAAATGTCTCATAGGCAAAGAAAATAGTTTAGAAGTCAAAGATAATAGTGGTAAAACTCCTCTACACTGCGCTGCTTCCAACGGTAAGCTGGATATAGTAAAATATTTTGTAGATGAGGAGAAAATTGATGCTAGCATTAAGGATAATAGTGGTTGGACACCACTACATTGGGCTTCTTGGAATGGTCACTTAGATGTAGCAAAGTATCTTATAGGTAGAGGAGCTAATCTTGTTAATATTAAAGACAAAGATGGAAAAACACCTCTAGATATTGCTGATCAAAAAGGTTACACAGATATAGTAGAAATTTTAAAGCAAGCGCAATCAGGCCTATATAAAAAATATAATGAGTTGTTGATTGCTGTACTGGAAAATAATCTTATTAAAGTCAAAAATCTTGTAAGTCAAGGTACTAGCTTAGAAACTAAAGATAGTTATGGCTGGACGTTATTACATTTTGCTTCTATTTATAATTACTCAGATATGGCAGAATACCTTATAAATAAAGGTGTTGATATTAACGCTAGAGACCAGTATGGTAAAACTCCTCTACACCTTACTTCATGGTTCAATCGCTTAGATGCAATGAAGTGCCTTATAAGCAATAATGCTGATATTAATGCTAAAGATAACAATGGTAAAACACCTCTAGATGGTTCTGGTTTTAATTCAGATGCAAAAAGAGTTTTAATGCAGGCACACTTAGATAAAGAATTATTGACTACTGTAGAAGGTAATTATCTTGAAAAAATTAAAGGTCTTATTGCTCAGGATGTGAGCAAAGATAGGCATGGTGCATATTATTATGCTTGGAGTGGTAACTTGAACATGGTCAAGTTTCTTGTTGAGAGAGATGTTGATGTAAACGCTACTGATAAATATGGGTGTACATTACTACATTGGGCTACATTGAAAGGTCATTTAGATGTTGCTAAGTTTCTTACTAGTAAGGGAGCTAATGTTAATGCTGAGGATATTCTTGGCAGAAAGCCTATACATTTTGCTGTTATAAACGATCACAGGAATATTATAGAGTTTCTTCTCGATAAAGGGATAATAGTTAATAGTGCTGATAAACAAGGTCATACACCACTGCACTGGGCTTCTTGGAGCGGTCATTTGGATATGGTGAAGTACCTGATAGATAAAGGGGCCAATATTAATGCTAAATGTGAAGCTGATAGGACACCACTAGATATTGCTAGAGGCAGAGGACATAGTAACATTGTAAAATATTTAGAAGAAAAACTTAATCAAGAAAGAGAAAAGCCTGTACAACGCAGACGCCGTCATCACCATGGAGATCACAATCGTCATCAGAATCACTTATCACGTAAAACTCTTGCTATAGATTCAAGTAATCAACATGAGATAGCAGCAAGTAGTGGCACAAGACCATATTCGTGGATAAATAATTGTATTTCCTGGGCAAAAAAATTAGCAGCTAGCACTTTCTCTATAATTCCTGGATTACCTACTCAATACAACATTGCAGATAAGAATGATGATATTAATGTAAAAAGTGATAATAACAACATACCACAAAGTATATCATCTGTTGGTTGGAATAATTTCCTAAATAATGAAAATATTGCCCTTGCGAGTTGTGTTGCCGATGCGTTAGATGATACTCCAGGTAGACGCTATCAAAACTTAATAAGCAAAGGAGTAGAAGTTATACCAAGTAGAGAAGTTGCAGTTGAGTTCGCTCTTAGAAAATTTGATTCATTTGTAGAAGGTAAAATAAGAAATTTGGGCTCAAAAGAACAAGCTAGAATACGTGTTGAAATTAAAGACGCATATCCAGAAATAACAGCAAGTCTTGAAAGAGGAGTTGAATTTAGTGGTAATGTTGGGTTAAATAATGTTTTAGAAAAGTGCAAGAAGTGCTTTTGTACAAATGTCCTACCAAAGGATAAAGTATCAACTTGTCTTTCTGATGTAGGAGTAACCAAGCTTGGAAATACTTTGAGTAAGTAGATGAGAATACGGAAGGTATAATATGCCAAGTAGTGGAAAATTTAAAGTGAGGGTAGCCAAAATAATTAGGGAAACCAGTAGCAAGTTTGATAGTCTTAATACTAAAATGGATGAAGTAGACATTAAATGCTAAGTGGTTAATGTGTTTTCCATATTGAACTTACAGCACGTAGCTTTGATACAGAAATTTGGATAACGTTATGATAGTAATTTATATAATTCTATGTGCAATCTTTATAGCCATTTTAGACAGTTCACTAGATTCTTAATTAGGGGATATGTCTAACTTAGAGAAGGTTTTCATAAATGTTAAAGCGAATAAGTAGGAATATCATGTTTTTTCTTTGAGTTGTAAAATTTCAGAATGAGAGAGACCAGTAATTTGAGCTATAACATCAATAGAGACACCGGCCTTGAGTGAGTTTTTTGCAACTTCGATTTTTTCTTCTTGTCTACCTTCTTGTCTACCTTTTTCTTGACCTAGTCTAAGACCCTCATCAAATTTTTGAGCAAAAGCAGCAATCTCATCCATTATACGTTTTTTCATTTGTTCATATGCTAGTAACTCTTCTTCTGACCAATTAAACTTATCCATCTCTTCATAAGCTCGTTTTATTATTACGTCACTACCAACTATCTTATCTAGATCCTCTTCCCTTGTTTCTCCTGCATAGCGAAAAAAGTAACACCATTTTTCTACTATATTTTCTAGTTGGTCTTCTTTTGTCTTTGTAAATTTTGGTAGTTCTATGAATACGAAGTAAAAATCCTTTAAGTCATGTTCAAAGCTATTTTGATCTAAAATGACATGATTAGATTTGTACTCATCCTTATCTGGAAAAATAATACAATCAGCAACAGCAATAAAGATAATTTCCTTGAGATTATGATAATTATCACCTTGATCAGCTTGACTTGAGTAGGCTTTAGCAGCATAATATTGAGCACGCTTTTCGAAGCCTTTGCTCTTAGTGAACTGCATTTCTATGATGTATCTTGAACCTTGAGAGTCCTTACAAAGAACATCAACAATACTCTGCTTTTTAGCGGCAATTTCAGGATCCAAAATGGTAGCTAAGAATTCAACATCGTGAATAGCAGCTAAGCCAGTGAAGCCCAAAATATCGTTCAAGAAATGAATAAGAATATCTTTATTCTTCTCGGTGCCAAATATTCTTTTAAATGCATAATCGTTGCGTGCGTCAAGAAACTTCGAAAGAGCCATGAGAAAGTAAGATAAAAAGCATTAATAATTATACACAATTGTGAAGAAATGTTCAACAATTTTGATTTATGTTAACCTGTATAATATTTATTTCTGTATGGCAAAGCATACTACTACTGTCTCTCTAAGATACCAAATAGCACAAAAAGTAAGAAACTGGAGGTTAAAGCGAGGATATACTCAAAGAGATTTAGCGGGAAAAATCGGAGTAACGTATCAAATAGTACTACAATATGAAAAAGGAACACGAAAAATTTCGATTGAAAAGTTATACGCTATAGCAAAGGTGTTATCAATTAGTATTACGGATCTGATTCCTGTATCAAATGAAAAAATCCGCCTTGAAGACGAGGAAGAGGAAATATTAAATCTAGTAAGAAAATATAAAACGATTAATGATCAAGAGTTGCGCAAGGTGTTTTACTTGCTAACAAAATTTACCCGAGTTGGTGAGAAAAGTAGTAAAAAAGCAGAGAAAGTAAAAATTGCAAAGGGCCTGGTTAAAGCAGGGATTTCTGTTGATATTGTTTCGCAGGCAATTGGCCTCTCTGCTGATGAATGTGTTGAAGAAAAAGTTGGTTCTATCTACTGCCAAATGGGAAAAAAGATAAAGGAGTGGAGGGCAGTACGGGAGTATACTCAAAAGGATTTGGCTGAGAAAATGGATACAACACGTGATGAAATAAGCAACTATGAGCAAGGACGTGTGGCCATTCCACTGGAAAAATTATATGCAATAGCAGAAACATTATCAATTAGCATTACAGATCTGCTCATAGAGGAAGATGAGATAGTAGAAAGTGAGCTACCTGATTTAATAAAAGAATACAAAAAAATTGAGAGTCAAGAATTACGCTATGCGCTAATAAAATCTCTGTTTGAAAGCATACAAATTTGCGAGGAAAAAGTGAAAAGAGCAGAAAAGATGAAAATTGCAAAGGATTTAGTGAAAGGAGGAATTTCTACCGATATTATTTTGCAAATAACAGGCCTCTCTTTAGGCGAAATTCAACAGATTTAAAATAAAAAATCAGTATATATATTAATATCTTTACTCTTAGATGAAAAAATAAGTAAAAAAGATTGAGAAATTGATTTGACTTCACTCGAAAGCTATGGCTCTATGCCAATGCTGATAAAAACAGCAGTAAATATCTAAAAAAAGTTTGTTGTTAGTGAAGGGTAAATTATATGAATAAAAGTAAAGAAGAAATCGAATTCAGAATATTAGAAAGCAAAGGCAAAGCACTACTTGATCGTGAAATAATGGAAACGTTTTTAAGTGCAGTACATGAAAGGCCACAAGCTCAAGAAATTGCTAAAAATCTGGTGAATAGCTATACGGGAGTAGGAAGGATTTTAGGTAGAGAAATGGATGACCTGAAAGTTATAGAAGGAGTAACTGATTCTGCAGTAGCAATGATTATGTGCGTTAAGGAAACACTAGAAAGGGTACTGAGAGAAAAGCTCAAGGGAGAACCAATCATGGACTTACAAGGGCTAGTAGAATACTTGAACGTAAGTATAGGTCATGCAGAGAGGGAATGTGTAAAAATACTGTACTTGAATAAAAGGCGCCAACTAATCGGAGAAGAATCCTATATTGGTGAAATGGAAAAAGCACCAGTGTACATAAAGGAAATTATAAGAAAAGCATTAATAAAGAATGCAACATTAGTAATAATGTCACACAATCATCCTGGGGGACGCTTAGAACCATCAG
>NZ_LYUY01000188.1:0-661 GCF_001675785.1 Wolbachia endosymbiont of Nomada ferruginata | reverse complement strand
CATGTTTTATTTTTTTGCCACTTTTTAATGTGTCAATAATTGACATAGCTAAATTAGATGGTATGGCAAAACCTATACCCACGTTGCCGCCAGACTCAGATGGAGAATAGATAGCAGTATTAATACCTATAACTTTTCCATTTAAATCAAATAACGGTCCTCCAGAATTACCCCTATTAATTGCAGCATCAGTTTGAATAAATTCATTCATAGTGCCAATACTAATGTCCCTGGACCTTGCAGATATAATTCCTGTGCTTACAGAGCCACCCAAACCAAATGGGTTACCTATTGCCATAACCGTATCACCAACCCTTGCTTTATCAGAATCACCAAATGCAACAGAAGAAAGATCTTTATCAGAATTAATCTTAAGCACAGCAAGATCAGTTCTTGCATCATAGCCTAAAACTTCTGCTTTGAAATAAGTATTATCGTTCATAGTAACTGTGATATCTTTGGCGTTTTTAATAACGTGATAATTGGTTACTATAGTTCCACCTTTATCTATAATAAACCCAGAACCAAGCAACACCACCTCTTTGTTAACACTAGGGCCCCTATCCATAAAAAACTGATCAAAATGCTCAAAAAATTCTCTAAAATCATCAAAAAAATTATTTCCTGGCATAGATGGAACTCTAGTTTTGCTGTTATTTTC
>NZ_LYUY01000030.1:0-12714 GCF_001675785.1 Wolbachia endosymbiont of Nomada ferruginata | reverse complement strand
ATTTACTAAACAGAAAAAAAGGCAAAAGAAACCCTAGGGTAGCTAGTTATTCACTATCCATTTTTTAAGTTGGCGTTTTTTTATGTTTTAAACGCTTTATAAGCGCGTTTCAGCTTATGTAGGTAGAAGTTTTATAAAGACATAAGGTGCACATAGTGCAAAAAATTAAACATGAGACGCCAGATACGTGAGTTTTTTTGTCATTTAATCTGTACAGAGAAGATAAATAAATAGCTTCAGTTTCATGATAAGGGGGCTGGCGAAACTTGTAAAGGAATTTTTTACATCTAATTTATAGCTCCCTGCATGATACCACGTATTATCTATACCAAGGTGTTCTGCTTGTAGATATTATACCAACAATCCACTATTTTTTTTATGTCTTGTGGTTTAGTTTCTGGACCTATACTGATTCTAATTGAACACTCTGCTTGCTCTTTTGTTGCCCCCATTGCAAGCAAAACATGGGAAGGCTCAACTTTTCCAGAAGAACATGCGGAACCATTACTAACTGCAATATGATTCAAGTCAAAATGCATGAGCTGCACATCACTCTTTACTCCTGGCATATAAATAAAACTTGTGTTTGGCAGCCTCTTTGAGTCTTTACCGAAGATCCTTATGTCACTGGCAAGATTTAATAATTCACACTCTAATTGATCGCGTAGCTCCTTTACTTCATCCATTTTTGATAGAAGATCTGGAATATTTTGCAATGCGGCAGAAAGGCCTGCAATTGCAACAATATTTTCCGTACCACCACGAAATCCCTTCTCTTGTCCACCACCTATTATAATAGGTTCTATCGCAAGTTCTTTATTGAATATTAAAACTCCACTGCCTGCTACACCGCCAAATTTATGGGCGGATAAAGTGAGTAAATCCACTCCTAAATCTTCCATATTAACTTTAATTTTCCCAACACTTTGAGCAGTGTCAGTGTGGCAAATTGCTCCAAACTTGTGTACTATTTTAGCTATTTCCTCAATAGGTTGAATAACTCCGGTTTCGTTATTTGCCATCATAACTGAAACTATTGCTTTGTTTCCTTTAAGTTCGCTTAGAATTTTTTCTAGCTCTAAAAAGTCAACAATGCCCTCCTGATTAACAGGTATTATATATGGATTACATGCAGAATTAAGAATTGAAGGATGCTCTATAGCTGAAATTATATGCAGGTAGCCTGCTATTCCTCTCATAACAAGGTTATTCGCTTCAGTTGCACCAGACGTAAAAACTATTTCTTTATCACTTGAGACGCCAATAGCACCACGTACGTTATCTCTTGCATCCTGAAGAATCTTCCTCGCTTCTTGTCCTCTCTTATGTAGTGATGATGGATTGAGCGTTTGTTTTGACAAGACCTCAAATATACTTTTTTTTACATTTTCACTAATTGGAGCAGTTGCATTGTAATCAGCATATACGCAACCACTGTTTTCTAAAGAGAATGGACTCATCTGTCACTTAAATAAGTTTACCATCAACTATAATCATAACTATGTACGTTAGCTTTAACACGATAAAAAATTTATTGCAAAAACAGCGAAATTAATACATAATTAATAACTCACGTCATCAATACCTGTCAAGCGGGTTCTTATTAGGAGTTATCATGGTTGAAGTTTTTTTAAATAATGCAACAAGAAAGATAGAAGGTGAATACCACCAAAGCAAAGATGCCAACTCGCCGGTTGTGCTGGTTTTACATCATCATCCTCAATATGGTGGTAATATGGATAGTAAAATTGTACATAGTACATATACGTCTTTTATCGATAACAATTTTTCTGCATTGAAAATTAACTTTCGTGGTGTGGGAAAATCTACCGGAACTTTTGATAAGGGTATAGGAGAATTAACTGACGCTGCGGTAGCCATTGATTGGCTTCAGGAACATAATCCTAGCAATGTTCCAATTTGGATCGCTGGTTTTTCTTTTGGAGCATGGGTGGCTATGCAGCTAACAATGCGCCGCCCTGAGATAGTGGGTTTTATTGCTCTTTCTCTTCCGGTAACTAAGTACGATTTTTCTTTTCTTTCTCCCTGTCCAGTTTCTGGGCTTATAATACAAAGCAGTAATGATACAATCTCAGAAGAAAGCGATGTAACAGAATTAGCAAAAAGGTTGATAAATTCAGTAAGAAGTGATCACATGAAATACCATATAATAGATGATACTAATCACTTTCTAAAGGATAAAGAAGAGGAAGTGACTCAAATCGTGGACAATTATATAAAACTGCGCTTGAATAGTGCAACTATTTCTTCTCAAAAGGTCAAAAAAGAGGTAAGGGTAAAAGAATATGCCTAATCTTTACAAACAAGAGAAATGAGTGTAGTAATATAAATGAAAAGGTTTTGTTATGTTTAAAAAGCTATTATTTTTTGTTTTAGCTGTGTTTATGTTATCGGGGTGTTCCCTAAGTAAACAGCGTAAGTTAAAAAGTCCGTGTATAAAAAGCAATGAAAGCATTTCATGCGAGTTGTACTCTGTTAATGATCATTGGTTAGATAAGTATAAGGCATAGAAATTGTGCTATTTTTCCTACTCACAACTTCACTAATGATCGATCTCTCAATTGGAAAATGCAGTCTGCCTTTTCTGCAAGGAGATGATTGTGTGTTACTATAAGCATAGAGCTGTTATTTTCCTTTACGTATGAATGTAGCAGTAAAAACACGTTAAAAGAATTTGTTGGATCTAAGTTTCCTGTTGGCTCATCTGCAAGTAAAAGCTTTGGAGAATTTACAATGCTTCTTGCAATTGCAACTCTCTGCCTTTCCCCACCTGAAACTTCAGATACCATGCTACTTGCTTTGTTTTCCAGACCAAATTTTTCCAACATTGCTTGCGAATTTTTTTTTGCTTCAGCTTTGCTTTTTCCTGCAATGAGTTGAGGAAGCATAATATTTTCCAACACCGATAACTCTTGTAACAAATAGTGAAATTGATAAACAAAACTAAGAAAATTTCTTCTTACATGAGTTTTATGCTTATTACTGGCTTGTGTGCAATTTATTCCATCTATCGTAACTATACCTGAAGTTGGCTTATCCAACAAGCCTGCGATTTGCAATATAGTTGTTTTCCCTGCACCTGAATTGCCAATCAGCGCTACTACTTGCCCTCTTGTAACACTTAAGTTGATATCCTTTACAACAGCAGAATTGTCCTTGAAGCTTTTATCTACAGAAGTTAGTTCTAGTGCTACATTACCACCCATGTTTAAAAGACCTATAACCATACAAATGTTGTGCTTGCATAGCAAATGATAGTGCATAACCAGTAAAAAAGAAATAGAAGAATAAACCTCAGTGTCAAGTATACAACTATATGAACGTTGTGACTTGAGAGCACCCTCCACCAGAGAAGAGTGTCATCCAAGTAGCTGACACTGGGATCCAGGAATTTTATTAAGTTGGTGAGCATAAAAGTAGCTAATCCTATGTTAAAACACAACGTTTGTGATGGGATTTCGTAAAAGGCTGGATTCCAGTGTCACGCACTGGAATGACATCAAATTTTTGACTAAACTGAGAAGCTGTTGCCACAACCACACTGGGATTTAGCAAAGGCATTCTTTATTTGAAAACCAGAACCACTGAGATCCTCAGTATAATCTATAACTGAGTTATTTAAAAATTTTGCTGAACAATTATCAACCATTAATACAGGATTGCCATTTTCATCATTAATTACTATATCTTTACCTTTTTCGCTAAAACTGGAGTGGCTTCTATAGTCCTCACTTTCTTCATAGTCATCATCTTCGTCTTCGTCATCAAACTCATCATCGTAATCATCGTCTTCATCATCCAAAGATAGATTTTTATTCATTTGATCCATAAGAAAATTGTATTTGAAGCCAGAACATCCACCACCTGAAACTGCAACCCGTAAAATGGAACTCTTATCCCCTTCCTGCTCTGCAAGAGAGTGGATTTTTTTTAGTGCATTATCAGTTAAGTTGATGTTGTAATTTGTTGACATAGTAACCACCGTTTATTATTGATAACTTATTATAGTAGAAATTTTACATGTCAAACAATAATTTTCTATTAAATTATGCATGTTTTCCAAGCAAAACAAAAGGGAGATACTTCAAAGAGCCAGAAGATGAGAATCGCAGCTGCTTTCAGCGTGATAGGGACCGTATCATTCACTCTAATGCGTTTAGAAAGTTGGAGTACAAAACACAAGTTTTTATCAATTATGAGCACGACTACTATCGCACTCGGCTTACTCATAGCCTTGAAGTTGCACAAATTGCAAGGTCCATTGCGCGTAGACTTGGCTTAAATGAGGATATCACTGAATGCATAGCGCTCGCACATGATCTTGGTCATCCTCCATTTGGTCATGCAGGTGAAGATGCTCTAAAGAAATCAGTTCAAGATTTGAATCTTGATAATGAGAAGTATGAGTTTGATCATAATGTTCAAGCTATAAGGATTTTAACTTATCTTGAACAAAAACATGCTGATTTTGATGGTATGAATCTAAGTTGGGAGGTGATTGAAGGAGTTGCAAAACATAACGGTCCCTTGCTTGGTCAAAACGCGGAGTCTTCTACAAGTAATCAGCTGTTATTAGAATACAACAAAAAATATGATCTAAAACTTGAAGAATTTTCAAGCATTGAAGCGCAAGTTGCTTCAATTGCCGATGATATTGCTTACAGTGTTCACGATCTTGATGATGCACTCAGGGCGAATTTAGTAACCATCGAAGATTTGCTGAATGTTCCTTTAATTGAAAAAATGTTTAAAGACATAAGGAGCAGATATTCAGAATTGCCTCAGAGCAAACTCATACATGAATCACTGAGTGGAACTATAGGAACTATGATAAGTGATGTTGTTTCTCAGACTGAAAGAAATATTGAAGATCACAAAATAAAAAGCGTAGAAGACGTAAGAAGTCTAAATAAAATGCTAGTCACATTTTCACCAGAAGTTGCGAATGCTACAAAAGAAATGAAAAGATTCAACATGGAGAAAATATACAGAAGCTATAAACTGAGTAGAACGATGAACAAAGCAAAACGCATAATACAGGAACTCTTTCAATGTTTTTATGAAAACCCAGGATTACTTCCCACAGAGTGGAGCAAACTCGCTTGTGAATCTCAGCGTTCAGTAATAATATGTGACTATATCTCAGGTATGACAGATAGATTTGCTATACACGAGCACAGAAGAATTTTTGATACCTCATACGAAATGACTTCTTTCTAATGACTGATGATCATTTCATGTCAATTGCATTAAGGCTTGCAGAAAAAAATCTTGGAAATGTTGCACCAAATCCTGCTGTCGGGTGTGTTATTGTAAAAGATGGTACAATTGTTAGTGAGGGATATACAGGGATTGGTGGGCGTCCGCATGCGGAGGTAGTCGCTTTGCAAAACGCTAAAGATTCAACTCATGGCGCAACTATATATATCACTCTTGAGCCATGTTGTCATCACGGAGTCACGGGGCCTTGCACTGCAAAAATCATAAAAACTGGCATAAAAAGAGTAGTAATTGCAACTATTGACCCAGATAGTAGAGTTTCAGGTGGAGGCATTAAAGCTCTGAAAGAAGCAGGAATTGAAGTTGAGCAAGGTATTATGCAAAAAGAAGCAGAAGAACTGAATGTCGGTTTTTTCACCACTAAAGAATTACATAGACCATTTATAGCTTGCAAAATCGCAACAACTCTTGACGGAAAAATCGCAACATTTACAGGCGATAGCAAATGGATAACAAGTGAAAATACGAGAAACTGGGTGCATGAGCTCAGAACGAAATATGATGCAATTATGATTGGCAGCAATACTCTTATTAATGATGATCCACTCTTAACTTGCAGATTACCAGGACTCGGAAGTAGATCGCCAATAAGGCTAATTATAGATAGCCAAGGGAGATTAAAGGAAGAGCATAACATTGCAAAGACTGCAGATAAAGTAACAACTTGGGTGATAACGAATAAAGAAGTAAAAGAAAAAATAAAAAATATTAACTACTTGAAAGTCAATTCAAACGATGCAGGCAAAGCCTGCCTAAAGGACATGGCATTAAAACTTGTTTCAGAAATCGGTATAACAAGGTTATTAGTTGAAGGTGGAGGAGTGTTAATCACAGAACTATTAAAGTGTAATTTAATCGACAGGTTGATAATATGCCGCAGTGGTAAAATTTTAGGCAATGATGCCACTCCTTTTGTAGGAGATTTAGGGATTCAATTCATTAACAACTGTTATCAGTTTAAAAAAACAAAGATAATAGAGTTTAGTGAGGATATAGTTGAGGTTTGGGATAGGTCGTCATAATCCTTACATACTCAAACAGTAAAAAAAAGGTATCCGTTCAGCGGAGCGGTAAAATAAAAAGTAGACAAGGAGTGCTAAAAACATAATATCACAAGTAGTATGTGTGGTAAATATGTCTGATCTACTAGCTAGTCTTCTCAAGCTCTGTGAAAGCTTTAAAATAGAGATAGAGCAACTAAAAGCAGAGATAAAGAGGTTAGAGATAGAAAACGAAAATTTTAGATCTGAGAATAAGGCGCTAAGAATCGAAAATGCTGAATTGAAAGAAAGACTAGGTCTGAATTCACAAAATTCATCGATACCGAGCTCAAAAGAGTTATACAAGCTAAAGAAGAAAAAGAAAAAAAGTGACAGGAAAATAGGGGCACAGATTGGGCATGAAGGAAAGTATCGCCCTAAAATGGAAGCAGATGAAGTGGTGAAAATAGAGTTCTTGCGAGTGCGGAGGAGAAATTGCGATATCGAAAGAGCCATACATTCATCAAAAAGTTGATTTGCCAGCTTATGTTGTGGAATACCAATGGCCGCTGTTGCAAGTGTGGAAAAAGAAAAAGTAGCAGGCTACCAGAAGGTGTTACTGCGGATACATTTGGTCCAAAAGTTAAGTCAACAATCGCGGCGCTGAGCGGATTTTACAAGAACTCGAAAAGAGAAGTAGCAAATATTATAAAAAATATTTTCAACCTGGACATCAGTGTTGGTAGCGTGTCAAATAGCGAGGCTAGAGTTGCAGAAAAATGCCAAGAAGCATATGAGCAAATCGAGCAAGAAGTAAGTAAAAGTGAAGTTCTGCATATCGATGAAACGAGCCATTATAACAAAGGTAAACTTGGTTGGTGCTGGATGTTTGCCAGTAATACTGCAAGTTTTATAAAATTGACAGAGTCAAGAGGAATGAAGGTTTTACAAAATAGTAAGTTCTGCAATCGCAATAGCTTACGACAGGTACGCAGCATACAACTACTTTGCCGATAAGAACAGGCAAATCTGTTGGGCGCATTTATCAAGAGATTTTGAAAGATTAGCGCATAGTTGGAATATTGAAGTTAAAGTTCTCGGCTGTTACTTAAGAAATGTAGCTACTGAATTATTTGCACTAAAAAAGGCTTTGCTAAAAAATGAAATAGATGTTTTTAGATTTGCCAGACGTGCCAGAAAATTGCGAAAACGTACATGGTATTACTTGAAGGAGATATTCCACTTACCTGAAGCAATTGGAGCTTCTCGAGTTGCAAAAAATATTTTGAAATCTGAAAGAATGATGTGGAATTTTTTAGATGACCCAGAAAATATTCCGCTGACAAATAACCACGCTGAACGGCAAATTCGGCATTATGTCGTTTATCGCAAAAATTCATATTTTACCCAATCGAAGCGGGGAAATGCATTCCTTGAACGGATAATTTCGTTATACTTGACATGGAAATAAAGGGCCTTTTCACAATCTCCTATCTATCGTTTCTTAAACCACTCTGCTGAACGGATACAAAGGATCTTATGTCTTAAACCTTATCACCAGGCTTAACAAATAGGTGGCCCAATACTATTAACTTTATGGGTTTACCTTCGTTATTTGCTACTATCCAAACCCCATCGCTCTCATGATCAACAATTTCTATTGGTGCAAATACTACATAATTATTATCATCAACAATCTTTATTCCAAGAGCACCATCGTCACTTAAGCTCAGGGCTGAAGAAGGAACTTTATATGCAAATCTTTTGCCTGAAGGTAGTCTTACGTTAGCAGTTAGTCCCTGCAAGGATATCATTTTATTATTAGTTACCTTTACCTCTACCCTATAAGACCCAGTTTTAGGTTCAGCAATTTTACTAATAAAACTTACTTCACCTGCTAATTCTTTTCCGTCCAGCAAATTAATTTGAGCTGTACTGCCTAGCTCTATTTTATTTACTTCATTCTCCGAAACGTATAACACCACAAGAATTTGATTGAAATCAACCACGTCAGCTATTTTTTGCCCAACATTAACAAAATCTCCTTCATTTGCATTGATTTTATCAATATAACCATCTATAGGAGATTTGACTGCAGTGTTTTCTAAATCCAATTCTAGCCTTTTTAGGTCAGCTTTTGCACTTTGTAACGCAGTAAAAGCTGCTTCTACTTTTATTTGTGCTCCATAGCCTTTTTTATTCAGTTTGTGAGAGGAATCATACTCAATTTCACGCTGCTTTAATAAAGCTTTAGCTTTCTGAGCTTGCTCAATTCTGTCATCATTTTCTATCTTTAACACTACATCATCTCTTTTTACCTTTTCACCATCAGGTAAATAAATAGCAATAATCTTACCACTTATTTTTGAGACAAGGCTAGCTCTATGTAAGGGATTTACTGTACCAGAAAAATTTAAATATATAGTGCGGTTTTGCGGCGCACATTCTTGAGTTTTTACTGAAAAGTTACTAGTTGCATTATCACTGTAAACCGCCTGATCTTTTTTTAAAAATGCACTGCTGATAAAAAACAGTAGAATAAAAGCAATACTGGAAATGATGATTACTTTATTTCTCATCTTTAAACAATAGAATTTGTTGACCAATCTTGTTAGAAACAACTGCATAAATTTTCGAATCAGAAATGTAAGTATAATACATGCACCATTGTCACTCCATAAATAATTTTATATGAGAACAAACACAAGATTTTCCTACAATCAGTAAGTTTTTTATTGCTAAAATGCAATTTTTAATCGAATAAAATTGCAAACAAAGTTGTGCATAAGACTGGATTTAAAAAAATCTCGAAAAACATACTAAAACTTTTAAATAATAACTTTATATCTAGTGGCTTTGCCTTCTCCAAGACGCTGTAAGTATTTCATCCCTAGCAGTTTCTTTGTAATTGCCTCTACTGTTCTTGGAGGAAATCCTAGAGCTTCTATAGCATCTTTTCTACTAAATTCTTTATCTGCAAGGCTAAGTGCCCACTCCCAGAAGAATAATTGTTTTCTTGATATAAATATTCAGTATTCTCCCTCTCAAGAATATAATGCGCCTCATTTGCTTGCGTTTTGAGCACATTAAGAAAAAATATTAACCATGGGGAAATATCTTCTTTGCCACTTTTCCAGCTACTTTGTGTTTTATTAAGCGCTAAATAGTAATCAAGTTTGTTAGTTTCAATTATCTTTTCATGTGATACAATAGATACAAAATCATAACCCTGCTGCAACAGCATTAAATTAGTCATCAATCTACTAGTTCTGCCATTCCCATCTTGAAAAGGGTGTATTGCCAGATACTCAAAAACAAAGTTAGCAACAATAATAAGAGGATGCTTAAATTTATTATTTAAGGACCAGTGATACCAATCAATAAGCTCTTGTACTTCCTTTCTAACAAGGTAAGGTGGTGTGGGATCAAAAATTATACTAACAACTTTTCCATTCTGATCTTTTGCCTCAACTCTATTAGAACTTGCTTTGTATTTTCCTCTATGATACAAATCTTTTTCACTATAAAGTAGCATCTGGTTGTTAATGTGCAATATTGATGACTCACTAATTGGAATATCCGTATAATCATGAAATATTAGTTTAAGCATTTCTAAGTAGCCAGCAATTTCTTGCTCATCTCTATTTTTAAATTTTTTGACACGTAGGTTTTTATATAGATCCTCAACTTCTTTATCGGTTAGACGATTTCCTTCAATACGGTTAGAAGCGCCAGAAGATGTAACAATAACTGAATGAGTTAATCTTTCAATTGTTTGTGGTAGTAGTTTTTTCGTTATCTGCCAGCTATTTTTAACACTATCAACTGCAGTAATTAACTCGTACACTTGCTCAATTACAGGCCCTTCTAGGTTGAGACGCGTACTAAGACGAAAATTCTTCCAGTTCATATTCTTCTCACATGCATATTATGTGAGATAATGTGAGATAATGTGATAAAAGTCAATAGTAAGCTTTATATGCACAGCAGAGCTAACTACAAAAATTATACATTTTCAAGTGATCCTAACCATATCAAAAACTACAGGGCAAAGCTGTTAGAGGAAGGCTTAATTAGTTAAAAATTTCAATCTTATGTAAAATATTGTCTTATTTTGTAATTTTCTTGTTGACTAACGAGATGATATCTACTTTTCAATAAACTCCATTTGCATTTCTTGTATACTGCTTTCTATTTGCTTTATTTGTTCTATCAACCTTTCCTCTAAGTCGAGATTACCGCTCAGCCTCGCTTCGGTTCTTTCTTTTCGTAATGCATTTAACTCTTTTAGTAACACTATATTATTCCACACAATTTCTGCAGATTTTCTCTTGTTCAGTTGGCTATTTAGTACACTAGTTTTTTCAAATACATACTTTATAACGTTAAACTGTTTCAATTCTTGTAACAAAGCCTCTTTATCGAGTTTGCTTTTGTTACTTATTACATCAATTATACGCTGTTGTAATCTTTTCATCTCATTAGTAAATTCAAAATGAGAAAATTGCTCAAAAAATATAGGACGGTTCAAGATTTCAGGAAATTCTACGGCTATACGCAAAATTACGGCCTGATTTTGCTCTGCTTCAATTAGCTCTGGAGATTTATTATGAAGATACTCACCTTTTGTTGCTCTAGTTTTACTATTAAAAATCTGTTTTTTGAAGCTACTTCTTAGTTCACTAGCCTTATTGTAAAAATAATCTCTGTAATACCTTCTAATACTGCTGTTGCTAATAGTATTTACATATTCCATGAACTTGTGCTCAAGAATTGAATATTTTTCCGGAGCCAGTTTTTCATAATTTTGCAAATTGCTATCGATTATGTGATGCCATAAATATTCAGAATGCAGTTTTGTTGAATGGTCAAGAGCAGTCAACACGTCTTCTTTCTTGTATTCCAGTTCGTTACATATATCGTATGGATCTTTATTACTCGGCAAAGTCACAAACTTTAACGTGTATCCAGGCTCTAATATTGGCAGAGCAAGTTCTGCAACTCGGGTAGCAGCATGACGTCCAGCACTATCGCCATCCATACAGATGGAGATTTCTTTAGCAAATCTCCATAGATTTTTTATCTGTTCTGCAGAAATTGCGGTACCAAGCGGAGCAACTGCATTACTAATTCCCGCTTGATGTAGCGCTATAGTGTCCATATATCCTTCAACAACAAATATGTGCTGTTTTTTACGTATTTCGCTTAAAGCAAAGTTTAACCCGTATAAATTCTCCCTCTTCTTGAAGAGCTGACTCTCTGGGCTGTTTAAATATTTTGGCTGTTGCTCAAAGCTCAGCGCACGTCCGCCAAAACCAATAACTCTTCCTGCAATGCTCTGTATAGGAAATATCAGCCGGTCATAAAAATAATCACGAAAATTTTTGTTTACTAATCCAATATCAATTAAAATTTTGTCTTCAATACCTGAAGAGTTTAAATACTCTTTCAAACCAGAGCTTGGTGCATAACCTATCTTAAATTTATCTATGATTTTAGGTGAAATCTTACGCTGCTTTAAATAATCTACAACACCTTGATTTTTTTGTGCAAACCAATTTGCAGCTAAATCAAGCGCTAAAAATAGTTTATTGTCCTCTTTTGTAATACTAAGACTTTTGGGCAGTTCAACACCTGTAACCGATGCTAATTTTTCCAATGCTTCTTTAAAGCTTAATCCTTCAGTTTGTGAAATAAATTCAAATGCATCACCACTGGCTGAACAACCAAAACAGTAATATAACCCCTTAGTATTGCTCACCGAAAAAGATGGGGTTTTTTCGTTATGGAATGGACAGAGCCCAACAAAACTATCTCCTCTTTTTATTAATCTGACTTTTTTACCTACTATGTCGGATAATAATAATTTTGATTTTATAATATCTATGTGATCCATCTTGTTAAATTAGTAGTAGGATAAAAATTATATAGAATTTATACACATCTGACTCGAAATTTATTTCTATAACTAAAGCAATTCAGATTTACCGATAATTTGGTAAGCTATGAACTCGTCATTCCGCTGCATGTTAGCGGAATCTATGCTGAGATACCGCGAATGAATTCATAACTGTACGAACATTCATTTTTAAAGGTAAACTGTACAGCGAATGGTGTCATTCCAGTGCTTGACACTCACTGGAATCCAGCTTTTCGGTAATTTTATCGAAAATGTTTGCTCGTTTACAATCAATTTTCCTGGATCCCAGTGTCTGGGCACTGGGATGACACCCTACTTAACCGTCATACCGCGATTCATTCCACAACTGTACGAACGTTGCAATGTGACACGATGTTGCATAATAAATGATGTCATTCCAGTGCGTGACACTGGAATCCAGTTCTTATTATACAGCTATCTGGTGTACTTATTTAAAATTAAGTTTTCTGGATCTCAGTGCCAAAGCACTGGGATGACACCCTTCCTGGCGGA
>NZ_LYUY01000003.1:0-28670 GCF_001675785.1 Wolbachia endosymbiont of Nomada ferruginata | reverse complement strand
CTGTTGGATATTTTTTCCTCATCTCTTACCTCAATATTCTTTCTTTATATACTACGTATTCCTTGGTTTGTGGACAACCTCTTATATTATATTTTTTCTAAAATAAACAAATGAACCTTGCATTTTGCCTGAATTATTGATAGCCTGAGTAAAGAAGTCGGGGCGTAGCGCAGCCTGGTAGCGCATTTGGTTTGGGACCAAAGGGTCGGGAGTTCAAATCTCTCCGCCCCGATGTTAGTATAATTGTAAGAACGCTGTAACATAAGAGCAATCTCCATCAGTAAGCAAGTAGCTGACACTGGAATGACATTATTCACCATGTAAATTATGGCATATTACATTTTAACGCTCAAGTTTATAAAATAATTGACAATGTTAATTTTCTAATTTATAAATAGATTTTGAAATGATTACCGAAGGAGGTATAGAGTTTGATAGAAGTATCAGTCCATTATGGTGATGTAGACAGAGCTCTTCCAGTATTGAAAAAAACAATTCAAAAGGAAGGAAGAGGGTTGAAAATGAAAAAACAATATCATGAAAAAAAATCAGAAAAAAGAGCTAAAAAGAAAGCTGAAGCTAAAAAAAAGAGGTACCAACAAGAGTGCAGAAGGCAGCGTTATGGTTGGTAGTTTGTACTCAAGTTAATAGTTTATCATTGGTTATTTTATGAATATTCACGAATATCAAGCGAAAGAAGTGTTGCATAAATTTAATGTCCCAGTGCCAAAAGGTTTTGTTGCTACATCTGCGGAAGAAGTAAAGACTCAAGTAAGTCAATTAAAATCTGACGTGTTTGTAGTTAAAGCTCAAATTCATGCAGGTGGTAGGGGTAAAGCCGGTGGCGTAAAGCTAGCAAAGTCAGTTGAAGAAGCTCAACAGTTTGTAAAGGACATGATTGGTATGACTTTAGTTACTCATCAAACAGGGCCAAGTGGGCAGCAAGTAAGAAAAGTGTACGTTGAAGAAGGCTCAAGCATTAAGAAAGAGTATTATTTAAGCCTGGTAATCGACCCGAAGCTCAGTAGGCCAATATTCATATTTTCCTCAGAAGGTGGAATGGACATCGAAGAAGTGGCAAAAAATTCTCCTGCAAAAATTGTGAAATTTGATATTGATTCTGCTACAAGTTTTGATAGCAGCAAGTTAAGCAGCAGTTTTCATTTGAGTCCAGAACAAATAGAAAAGATATCGAACATTGCAAAAAAAATATATGATGCGTTTATTGCAACTGACGCGAGCCAAATTGAAATTAATCCACTGGTTGAAACAAATTCTGGAGATTTTATTGCGCTCGATGCGAAAATTAATTTCGATGATAATGCTTTATATCGTCACCCAGAAATTATGGAACTTCGTGATTATGATGAAGAAGTGAAAGAAGAGATAGAGGCTTCAAAGTATGGGCTCAGTTACATCAAAATGGATGGCAGTATTGGTTGCATGGTAAATGGTGCAGGTCTTGCTATGGCAACAATGGATATAATAAAATACTACGGAGCAGAGCCTGCTAACTTTTTGGATGTTGGTGGTGGAGCGAGTAAAGAAACTGTAACTGAAGCATTTAAAATCATATTGTCTGATAGCAACGTAAGAGGAATTTTGGTTAATATATTTGGTGGTATAATGCGTTGCGATATTATCGCAAGTGGAATTGTTGCGGCTGCAAAAGAAATGAGTATTAAAGTTCCTTTAGTGGTTAGGTTATCAGGTACTAATTTTGAGGAAGGAAAAAAAATCTTAGAAGAGTCAGGATTAAATATTATTGCTGCAGATGAACTGGGTGATGCTGCGCAAAAGATAGTAAAAGAGGTAAAATAAAGCATGTCCGTTTTAGTAAATAAAGATACAAGATTAATATGCCAGGGTTTTACTGGTGCACAAGGTACGTTTCATTCAGAGCAAGCTATTGACTACGGGACGAAAATGGTTGGCGGTGTAACTCCTGGAAAGGGTGGGAGCACTCACCTTAATTTACCGGTTTTTAATACTGTAGCAGAAGCCAAAGAAAAAACCGGTGCAAATGCTACAGTTATATATGTACCTGCTAAATTTGCTGCTGCTGCAATACTTGAAGCAATAGATGCAAAAATAGAATTGATAGTTTGTATTACAGAGGGCATTCCTATACTTGATATGGTGAAAGTTAAGCGCGCGCTTGTTGATTCAAAAAGTCGATTGGTTGGTCCCAACTGCCCGGGAATTATTACGCCTGAAGAGTGCAAAATAGGAATTATGCCTGGCCATATCCATAAGCGTGGACACATAGGAATTATGTCTCGCTCTGGAACTTTAACTTACGAAGCAGTAGCACAAACAACTGCTGTTGGTCTTGGTCAATCCACATGTATCGGAATTGGGGGGGATCCAGTTCATGGTATGACATTTGTTGACTGTATGGAGCTCTTTTTAAAAGATGACGATACTCATGGTATTGTAGTTATTGGTGAAATAGGTGGAAACGAAGAAGAAGATGTATCACATTTTGTGAAAACAGAAAAAACTAAAAAGCCAATCGTTGGTTTTGTAGCAGGTCAAACGGCACCTCCAGGAAGACGTATGGGACACGCTGGAGCAATCATCTCTTCCAGCGGTGGAAGTGCTGGTGCAAAACTAGAAGTTATGCGGAGTGCCGGGATTGCAATTGCTGAAACCCCTGCAGTGATTGGTAAGAAGGTATTGGAAGTAATGCATCACTAGAATTAGGGTCACAAAAACCCTATATCACCGGTCATGAATACGTTATTTGCCCATTCGATTAATAACTTACCTCCTGGTAAATTTACTGAAGTCTGTTGGGCAGCCAGATATCCACGTAGTGTGGATGCAACAAGTGCTGCACAGGCTGCACTACCGCATGATGCAGTAATGCCTGTACCTCTTTCCCAAACTCTTAAAGCTATTTCTCCAGACTTTTCAACTTGTGCAATACTAATATTAATTTTCTGAGGAAATAATACGTGATTTTCCAGCTTTGGTCCTAAACTTTGCAATGGTATTTCATTTACATTATCAACAAAGAAAACTATGTGAGGATTACCAATATTTACTGCAACAGGATCTTTTAGCATTTCAAGCTCTATAGGTAAGTGAAGAGTGTCACATTGAGTAGACAAGGGAATTTCATGCCATTTTAGCAAAGGTTTACCCATGTTAACCTTTATGGATTTATCACCCACTTTAAAACACTCTAAAATGCGTTTGTTTACCAGCTCAATAGTGATATACTCAGTACCTTTTTCTGACATTATCAAATATCCAACACAGCGTGCTGCGTTTCCGCACATTTCAGCTCGACTGCCATCAGCATTATAGATATGCATAAAACAGTCTGCAGCATTAGACATTGTTATAATTATCACTTGATCACAACTGCTTTGATCAGCAATTTGTCTATGGTTCCAGTCTAAATTGTTTGTTGAACGTGAGTCTATGATAACGAAGTTGTTACCAGTGCCGTGCATTTTGATAAAATTTTCAGGACCTTGGCCACTCATCATAAAAAAATATTTCTTCTATTGGTCTCCTTTTTTTCTTACTTGTTTCAGCGCCCTCTTCTTCGTAACCAACCGCTATCACTGACATTACATTAAAATCATCGGATATGTTGAATCTTTCTACTATTTTATCTCTATCAAATCCACCCATTTGATGAGCCATTAAGTTCATAGCTGCAGCCTGTAGCATAAGTGCATAATTTGCTGCACCAGTATCGTGATTAGCCCAAAAATTTTCACCTTTGTCAGATTTACGGAAATTCTTAGCGCTTAGAGATATAATTAGTATTTGTGCATCTTTTGCCCATTTTTGATTAGATTCATCAAGGCAATTTAGCAGCTTTTCCCATGCGCTTTGATTGTTCTGTTTGTTGCATATTACGTATCTCCAGGGTTCATCACCAAAACATGAGGGAGTCAGCCTTACAGCTTCCATTAAAATATCCATGTCTTCCTGAGATATTGCTCTTGTAGGATCGTATGAACGTCCGCTGTGTCTTGCTTTCATCAACGATAATAGATCTTGTTTACTCATCATTTTTAATTTAATAGTGCATAAATAATTCATTGTAGCACAATATAAGCAAAATTTAAATTGCAAAACCTCTCATATACATATATTACATTTAATAAGTTATTTTTATTGGGGAAGTATGTTTATAACACAATCTAGCAACAGATCAACACTGGCTGAAATATTGTCTTGCGTTTTACTTTTATTCTTGATGGCTCAAATAAGCATACCATTGCAGCCTGTGCCTATCACATTGCAAACTTTAGGAGTAATGCTTATTGGGCTTAAATTTAACCGCAGAACAGCATTCTATTCTGTGCTTACATATCTATCACTTGGTGCAGCAGGATTGCCTGTTCTTGCAAATTTTTCTGGTGGTTATCACGCTCTCCTTGGACCAACAGGTGGATATTTAATTGGCTGTTTAGCTGCTGTTATGGTAATGAGCAAAGTAAATGAATTACTGAACTCTAAGTATAAATCATTTGTATGTAATTCTTTAAGTTGTCTGGCTGGTACAGTTATAATCTTTATTTGTGGTGTTAGTTGGCTTGCTGTTTACTTGGGTCTAGAACAAGCAATAATGGTGGGTGTTTTACCATTTATCCTTCCTGGTTTGATAAAAATTTTTCTACTTGTAGCAGCTTTGCAATATTTGAAAAAATGATAAAATTTCGCCCTCATCATTTTATGTGCACCCTCGCGTTTCGGGGATATGGGTATTCTCAGGGTTTTGTAGAAAATTATAGGAAGATAGCAAGTGAAGTGGTTAGTACTCAAATCGAAGTAGTTGGTAACCTTGATAGTATTTGTAGTGCTTGCCCAAACCAGACTAAACAAGGTAAATGCACCGAACAAGCTAAAGTTTTAGAGCTAGATAGAAGGCATATGGAAATTTTAGGAATTAAAATTGGCGAGACTTTGACCTGGAGTGAAGCGGTAGAAGAGATTAGGGAGAAAATGTCTTTAGAGAAATTCGAGTACGCATGTGAGGGGTGCAACTGGCAGCCATATGGAATATGTAAAAATGCCCTTTTAAATCTACAAAGGTAGTTGACAAAATGTTAAGATAAATTGAAGCATTTTTGTGGAAATAAAGCGAAATATGGAAGACAAAAGATAAATGCATTCTGAAAAGCTACACAGCATGTTCGTCCCACTAATTAATAATATCTTTATTATTGTATGAGATAGGTAATTTAGCATTTATGAATTTGTAATGTGTTACGCATAGCTCAAAGAAATAAGGTTTACTGGTTATACGCTGCAGCCAATGCCACAACACTAGGACCTATGTTTATCTGCATGTTAATTTGCGTTGTGATTTTATGGAGGTCTTCTGTTACCTATGCTAGTGAAAATTTGGAGATACAGAAGGCCTTCGATAATGTTGTCAAGCATATAAAAGCTGATAAAAAATATAAAGATCTTGATGTTATTGAGAGAAAAAGTGACAAATTTAATATCAAAATTTCGCAGAATTCTGGCAAGAGTTTTGACATATACTCTACTTTAAAAAAAGCAAAAGATTCCTTTGAGTTAGGAGATAATGAAACAGCTATTTCTCTCCTTAATCAGATTATCGCAAAGTTTCCTTATCATAAAAATGCTTTGATTGGACTAGGGAATATTTATTACGCTAATAAAGAATACAAAAAAGCTGTAGAGATTTACACAAAACTGTTAAAAGAATACCCTAGTAACCCTTACATATTAAAAAATTTTCTGACAATAATCTCACAATATGATCCTGATCTGGCGTTGAGTGAAATGTTAAAATTGTATGATATACATAAAAATTATGCTCCTTTATTAGCAAATTTAGGTCTGATCTATATGAAAAAGGAGGATTATGTAAAAGGTAAAGAGTATATGACAACTGCTATTTCTCTTGATGAAAACAATATTTTTTATACCTATAATCTAGCTGTTATTCTAGATAAACTTTCAGATTTTCAAAATGCTACAATATTCTACTTAAAGTTGTTAAACATGGCTACAACTTCGAAAGATGTGAGTGAAAAAATACCTTTATACAAAGTGACAGCAAGACTAAAATTTATAAAACTTCACAGCACGCACTCAAAGATTTCATAAAAGCTTATAGCTTACCTAAATCTAATTTATCGTATCTGTTCAAGGGAGTGGCTAATGTGCAAATATTGAAGCAAAGTGTGTGACACACAGCTGTACGAACATTTATTTGCAAAGGTAATTTGCACAACAAATGCATAACTGTACGAACATTGTGATTTTGGCCCATCAGGAGGGTGTCATCCCAGTGCTTGACACTGGGATCCAGGAATTTTATTAAGTTGGCGAGCATAAAAATAGCTGTTTTATGTAAAAATACAACGTTTTAATGATTATGAAAAAGCTGGATTCCAGTGTCAAGCACTGGAATGACACCATTCTTTTTTCTGGATCCCAGTGTCGGCTACTTGGATGACACCATTTATTGTAAGGACTTACCTCACATTTACTCTATGATTATCTTTTTAGATCACCTTGTCTACCTATTTTGCCACTCTGCTGAACGGATACAATTTATTGCTATTTTTGTTTACAATAATAATATTGAGCTATAGAATTACATCTAAAGGGGCAATTAGCTCAGCTGGTAGAGCATCTCGTTTACACCGAGGAGGTCGGCAGTTCAAGTCTGTCATTGCCCATTTGCTTAACTGAATGTTAGTATTATTAATTACTTCAATTAAAGTATAGAAAATGCAGGATAATATAGTACCAATCTCAATAGTAAAAGAGCTGGAAGATTCTTATCTCTCCTACGCAATGAGCGTTATCATAAGCCGTGCTATACCTGACGTGCGGGATGGATTTAAACCTGTTCATAGGCGCATATTATATGCAATGTCAAGAGCTGGATTCGATGCCGGTAAGCCATATAAAAAAGCAGCTCGTATAGTTGGGGACGTAATGGGGAAATATCACCCACATGGTGATGCAGCTATTTACGATTCCTTGGTTAGAATGGCCCAAGATTTCTCTCTTCTTTTACCACTTGTTGATGGGCAAGGTAACTTTGGTTCGATAGACGGAGATCCACCAGCTTCAATGCGATACACAGAAGCAAGACTTCAAAAAGTGTCGCACTTTTTACTGAATGATATTGATGAAGATACAGTTGATTTTAGGCCAAACTACGATGGAAATGAAACAGAGCCTGTTGTGCTGCCTGCAGAGTTTCCGAATCTATTGGTAAACGGTGCAAGTGGTGTTGCAGTTGGTATGGCAACCAATATTCCTTCTCACAACCTTGGAGAAATAATAGATGCTTGTATGTTATATGTAGATAATCCTGAAGTGACTTTGGATGAGTTACTTGAAGTGATGCCAGGGCCGGATTTCCCAACTGGGGGAACAATTCTTGGCAGGTCTGGAATAAGATCAGCGTTTGCCACAGGTCGTGGATCAATTGTTGTGCAAGGCAAGACTCACATAGAAGACCTGCCGCAAGATAGGCAAGCAATAGTGATTGATGAAATACCTTACCAAGTAAATAAAGTAAAATTAATTGAGAAGATAGGTGAGCTTGTAAAAGAAAAAAGAATTGATGGCATAACAGAGATTAGGGATGAGTCCGATAAGTCTGGTATTAGAGTAGTAATTGACCTCAGAAGAAATGCTGAAGCAAGTTTTATACTTAATCAAATATTGGGACTTACTCCATTAAGAAGCAGTTTTAGTGTTAACACTTTAGTGCTCAATAACAACAGGCCTGCTTTGATGTCGTTAAAAGAAATCATAGCTGCTTTTGTTGACTTTAGAAAAGAAGTGTTAATCAGGAGAACAGAATTTCGTCTAAGAAAAACGAGAGAAAAAGCTCATATATATATAGGGCTCTACATTGCGGTCCTCAGCATAGATGAAGTGATAAAAATCATCCGCGGTGCAAAAGATCCTGCGGAAGCAAGTAGAGAACTTTTAAATAAAGAATGGAAAACTTCGAATGAAATCAACACTATCATCGAGTTGATTTCAGATAGCGCAAGCTTTTTGAAAGATGGAGTGTATAGATTAACTGAGCTACAAATTAAAGCTATCCTTGATATGAAACTGCAGCGTTTAACAGGCCTTGAAAAAGACAAATTAGAAGCTGAGCTAAGTTCAATGATCAACCTGATAAAAGAATATATCGCTTTTCTTGGCTCAGAAGAGAAGTTGATGAAAGAAATAAAAAACAATTTACAAGAAATAAAGAACAGATTTGCCGTACCACGAAAGACTGCAATAGAGGAATCAGATACGGACATTGAAGCTGAAGATCTAATTCCACAAGAGGATATGGTGATAACCGTAACTATGAATGGTTATATCAAGCGTGTGAAGCTTTCTCATTATAGAACTCAGCGTCGTGGTGGAAAAGGAAAGCTAGGACAAGGATTAAAAGAAGAGGATGTAACCACAAAATTGTTTGTTGGGAATACCCACACTAGTGTTTTGTTCTTCTCTAACATTGGTCGAGTTTATAGATTAAAAGTTTATAAATTACCTCTTGCAGAGCCAACTGCACGTGGAAGAGCGCTTGTTAATATATTCCCGCTTAGCGATGGTGAAACTATAACTAATATCATGCCGTTGCCAAGTGAAAATGATGAGAATCAAAACATAGTTTTTGCTACTGCCTATGGAAACATAAGGCGTAACTCCTTAGCGGACTTTCACTATATTCCAAGCAATGGAAAAATAGCAATAAAGCTCGATGAAGGAGACAAATTAATATCGGTTAAAGTATGCAATGCAATTGATCATGTTTTTCTTTCAACAAGATTCGGCAAAAGTATCAGATTTATTGTAAGTGATGTGCGTCAATTTAAAAGTCGCAATTCAGATGGCGTAAGAGGTATCAAACTTGCAAAGAATGACAGCGTGATATCCATGACCATATTAAATGGGATAGGTGTAGCAACAGAAACAAAAGAACTTTACTTAAAAGTTCCACTTGCAAAAAGACTGGGAACTGCAATTAATAACTCCATTGATTCTAAATTGGAAAAGACTTTAAATGATTTAGGAATAGATAACGAATTATTCTTAAAACTTGCAGTGAATGAGGAGTTTATATTAACTATTACTGAAAATGGCTTTGGTAAAAGAACTTCTGCGTATGAGTATAGAGTAACTAACAGGGGTGGTGTTGGTATCACCAATATTCTTACTACTAGCAGAAATGGTAATGTTGTTGCTAGTTTTCCAGTTGAGCAGGGTGATAATATAATGCTTATTACAGATAAAGGAAAGTTAATTCGTATTTCAGTAAATGATATCAGGATTGCAGGACGTAGCACTCAGGGAGTAACTCTATTTAAAACAGAAAGTAGAGAAAAGGTGGTGTCAGTAGCGAAAATTGAAGATCCTGATTCCACTGAAGATAGTATTTCTGAAGTTGAAAACTCTATCGCTTCTTAACCGTAGTATAGGTTAAACAAAAAGCGCAAGTTTTTGTTGATTAATACGCAGTATTTAATTTAAAATATATACTTATGGCTGAGTAAAGATCAATGGACAAAAATTTAACTAAAAATAAAAAACCACTGGCAGACAAAGAGGATAAAAAAACACCTCCTGTTAAAGATCTTACTAAAAATAAGAGTAGGAGAGATTTTATAACATTAACTACATGCGCTATGGCAGGTATAGGAGCTGCAAGTGGACTTTGGCCACTGGTTAAGTCTATGAATCCTTCTGCTGAAGTTTTAGCAACTTCCACAGTGGAGGTGAATTTGTCTGGAATCCAGGAAGGACACGGAGTAAAAGTAAAGTGGCAAGGTAAACCAGTATTCATTCGTAGACGCACAAAGCAAGAAATTGAGACTGCAAGAGCTGTGAATGTAAAGAACTTGAGGGACCCTGAGTCAGATGATCAAAGAGTACGCGAAGGAAAAGACGAATGGTTAATCATGATCGGAATATGTACACACCTTGGGTGTGTACCGGTTGACCACGCTACAAGAGATGGTAATGGTTGGTTCTGTCCTTGCCACGGTTCATATTATGACACATCAGGCCGAGTAATTGGGGGACCCGCACCAAAAAATATGACTGTACCTGATTATTTTTTTCCCAGTGAGAATGTTGTGGTAATTGGCAAGAAGGCTTAACGGAACTTGTTAAAAAAAACTCACAGGATCAACATCTATTATCACTGCAATACTCGAATTCAAGTTACAATTTTTAATCCAATATTTCAGCTTTTTTTGTATAGATAAACTGTGTTTATTGTGTATTTTTAGCAACACCCTATACCGATACTTATTATTTAAAAAATTTATCGCTGCTGGTGATGGGCCGAGAATTTCAAATTCCTTTTTGTCTGCACCTACATTTTTTTCCTGGATACAAGTAGTTGAGCTACTTGAATGACGGAGAAGAGATTTTACTATTTCATTCGCTGCTTTTTGTGTCGCAATCTGATTCTTACCACAAATTATAAGCGCTATTAATCTGCTAAATGGTGGCATTTTGGCTTCACGTCTTGACTTAAGTTCAATTTCATAAAATGAGTCCCTTTTTTGATGCAGCAATGCTTTTATTATTGAACTTTCAGGGTTATTGGTTTGCACTATTACCACTCCTTTTTCATTAAACCTTCCTGATCTGCCTGCAACTTGGTGCAATAATTGATACGTCTTTTCCGCTGCTCTTAAATCAGAATTTTCGAGACTCAAATCTGCATTTATTACTCCAACCAAAGTTAATTTGGGAAAATTGTGCCCTTTAGCAATTATTTGTGTGCCGATTATAATGTTCACCTCTTCTTTCAACACTAAGTCAATTACGTTACTAACCGACTTCTGATCGCTGCTTATCATCGCAGTTTTTGCGTTTGGTATTAATTTCACCATTTCTTCAAGCAACCTTTCAATTCCTATGCCGTAGAGGGACAATGGCTGTTTACTTTGGCAATTAGAGCATTTCTCTGGAAGTTTTAATTGATAAGAGCAATGATGGCACAAAAGAGCATTTTTTTTCTTGTGATATGTAAGCCAAACAGCACAATTTAAGCAGGAAATTTTATATCCACACTTTTTACAAATTGCCAGTTGTGCATACCCTCTGCGGTTTAGAAAAAGCATAACCTGCTGTTTTTTCTCTATGGTTTGTTTGATGCTTTCAAAAAGCTCAGAGGAGATCCATTGCTTGTTGTTCCTCATATCCACTACTTTAATGAGTGGCAATTCTGCACCACCAAATCGTTTAGTTAGCTTTACATGATTGTAATTCCCGTTTTTAACATGATGAATCGTTTCAAGCAGTGGAGTAGCTGATGATAAAATAATCGGAATATTTTCAAATTTGGCTAAGATTATCGCCATATCTCGAGCATTATATATAATTCCCTGTTCTTGTTTAAAAGATGAGTCGTGCTCTTCATCAACGATAATCAATTTTAGGTTTTTATAAGGCAAAAAAAGCGCTGACCGTGCACCAATAATTATCTGCGCATTTCCATTCGCTATACTGAGCCAATTATTCCGGCGAGTTTTTGGAGTAAGCCCTGAGTGCCATTCAACTAAGTTTTTTGATATCTGACCGCGAACACGATTTACCAATTGTGAAGTTAAAACAATTTCAGGTAGGAGGATTAAAACTTGTGCATTACCTTCTCCTGATGTCATTTCAACATGTTCTGGTGTCATACTAGTACGTGGCAAAGACGGTATGCTAAATGTTACAGTGGGTTTTGCCTTGAGTACAAAGGTGTCATTCCAGTGCTTGACACTGGAATCCAGGAATTTTGACTGTAAATTAGGTATTGGTCTTAAGTTAAAATAAACATTTGTAATGAGGTTATATGAAAAACTGGATCCCAGTGTCAGGCTACTCGGATAACACCCTCTTGGTAGACCCAAATCACAATGTTCGTACAGTTGTGTCTCTGGGCACTGGGATGGTAAAGTCTGAGCAGCATTTGGAACGGCAGTGTAATTCTTAATCAATTGTGCAATCACAGAGAGATAAACTTCGGTTTTTCCAGACCCGGTCTCACCGTCAAGCAAAGTCACTGAATATTCGTTCAAATTGCTGATTATTTTATCACTAGCTATCTGCTGTTCAGGGCTTAATTGGCAACTTATTTCACTTGTTTCCTGCTTTTGTTCAACACAAACCAATTTATCTATGTGATTTACTTTTAACACTCCTCCCATTATCACTTTGGCAAGCATACCAATAGGTATTAAATTGTATTGTGCAACCCACTCTGCAAATGCAATCAATTTTGGTCTAATATTTGGTAAATCGATTTTTTGCTCAATAAATTTTAATTCTCGGTTACTTTTATCACTGTATTTCCAAACTATTCCGATTAAGCGTTTTTTGCCAAATGGCACCACTACGTAATCTCCAAGTAAAATCTCAGTATTTTCCTCAATTGCATATGAAAATAACTGATCAATTGGAAGTGGTAGTAATACGTCAACTGTTTTTGCCATAGTGATTGAGTTTAACATTGTTTTAAAGAGCTTGTAACTTTATTAAGCTTGGCAATATAGATGAATCGGTACAGAGAAAATCTTAACGTTTAACACATTTTTCATAGTACAGACCGTATGATTGATAAATAAAATGATTTATAGAATTTGTGGAGGCTACCAATGGTCAACGACAAGATTACTTTGAACTTTGAAATAGAAAAAGGCGAACCTATAGATCGATACTACTTTTCTGCACATATAAAGCTTACAGATGAAAGCAAAAATCTTTTGCGGGAGAAGCTTGGCAGTACAATTCAATTCGATAATCTAGATGATCACTTCAATCTTAACCATGAGAATTTTTATATCTACTACAACAAATATAGTGAGCACAATGGTAGAAGTGAGCTACACGTTAGGGATGATAACGGTAAATATTTAACCTCCAATCTTCCACTTAATTACTATGGATTCTCAATGGAACTATCACCTGACGGAGCGTCAATTGCAGATTATGGTTTTTATCCTCTGTATGCAATCTATAACCCAAATCACTATGATAAAGCAAAGGAAAAAGTATTTGATGATCACGGTGAATTGTCACCAATTGCATCAAATGTGTTAGATAATTTTTTAAGCAACACAAATAGCTTAACCACACAAGAGATGTTTTTACAGCTGCAAAATAAAGCTACTGAAAAAGAGGAGAAATTGATAAGAGAGAAAAGACAAGCAGAAGAAGAATTAGATCAAAAGAATGAGGAATTAAAGGAGTTCATAGAAAAAGGTGAAATTACCTTGTTTAAAGTGGTAAAAGGTAATGATTTAGGTAATGGGCGTTCAGCAGTAGTTTTACAACTTGATGGGGAAGAAGGTGACAAGATACCTCTCGACTCTAGTAAATACTACATAGCAGAGTATAGACACCACCCAGAATGGGAAGGCGATGAATATTTAAATTTTGTTAGCCCTGATAGTGATATGCTGGTTAATTATGAAAACTTATTTTTTGTGCTCAATCAAAGCTCCTACTCCGGCTTTGAAAGTGGGTTTTATTCAGCAGACAGCACTGATCCCTATAATTACGCTAAATATTCAAAGGAACCATATTTAAGTGGTGATCAGCTATCTGAAAAATTATCTAATGAGTTGGAGGAAGATAGTAATCAGATAGATGCAGAAGTTATGTTTAATGATCAACCTATGAACGAAGAAGTTACAGTGAAAAGTGAAGTCAAATCTAGAAAGAAAAGGGCAGTTGATGAGGATAATAAGAAAAACGTTATAGAAGATGTAAATAAGGCAGATGAAAACGGTTCAACACTTTTGCACTCTGCTGCTTCATTGGGAGATTTAAGTAAGATAGTAACGCTTATAGAACACAATGCATATATTGATGCAAGAGACCATAACGGACAAACACCACTACATTATGCTATTAAATCAGGAAATACAGAAATAGCAAAATATCTTATCGATCAAGGTGCAAATCTCAATTCTCAAGATATTTATTACGAAGGAACTGATTACTCTTGTTTTAAGACACCTTTGCACTATGCCATAAAATCGGGAAATATGGAAATAGTTGAATACTTAGTGGAACGTGGTGCAAATCCTAATATTCCAGATGCTCACAATCTCAGGCCGCTCGACTATGCTATAAAGAACACAGCTTTAGTAAAATATCTTGTGGACAATGGTGCAGATCTTAATGTACGTAATCCGATATTCCATTTTGTTAAGCTAGGTGACCTGGATATGGTAGAATATTTAGCTCAACATGGTGCAGATCTTAATGTCAAAAACACCTCTGCTCAAACACTACTACATTATGCTATTGAACTCAAACATACAGAGATAGCTAAATACTTAATAGATCACAATGTAGATATTAACACTCGAGATATTAGTTCTGGTAAATCTCCATTACATTTTGCCATGAGCATGAAAAATATGGAAGTAGTTAAATATCTCATAGAGCACAATGCGAATATTGATGCTCAGGATGGCTACGGTTTAACACCTTTACACCTTGCTGTTAATTTAGGAAATCAAGAGATATTAGAATACTTAATAAAGAATAATGCAAATATTGATGTTCGAGATAGTGAAGGCTGGACACCACTTATTCATGCAGTAAGGCATGGGCAATTGGACAAAGTAAAGTATCTGATAAAGAATGGAGCTGATATTAATGTTGTGGATAAAGAAGGAGATACATTGTTTGATCATGCTATGTTTTGTATAAAAGATGCAAGACTGCACAAAAATGTGGCAGATAGTAAAAAATATGGTGATAACGATTCTTATTATCAAGAGCTTTCAAAAAAAGCTGCAATTTTGGAGAAGACTGGAGAGGATATGCTTAACTATCTCAAAAAACTTACTAACAATACTATGGAAGAAGAAGAATCTAACTATATAGATCAAATGCAAGCGGATGATAGCAGCAGTTATAAACCAGCTTTGCAAAGCAATCGTGATGATTATGCCGATACGAAAAAAGCTCTGCAGGAGAAATTGCATGGAGATGAAATACGCAAGCAAAGTAATGAGAAAGCTCAAAAAGATATGGAAGTAAAAAAAGTAACTGTAGAAAATGACAGTAGCAATAATAAAATTGAAAAACAAGCAAAACCAACAGAAGATGAACAGGAAACTGTTATGGCAAGTGTGATAGAAAACATGGATAAAAATTCTGATATTGAAGCAGAAACTTCTAACAGCGTTGCAAATTCACAACATCCCTTAAAAATAAAGACAGGAAGTCCTCTTGAAGTGGGAAAGTATAAGGTGGAGCTGCAAGTGACATATGATGATGTAAAGAATTTTTATGATACCGTACGTGGTAAATATCATGCTGGCGATGGATATAACCGTGAGCAAGTAATGGTTTTATATAATGGAATTGTTAGGCCAGCTCACAATCATCATTACGAGCAATTTACTCTTGATGAAGCACATGTTGCTAATGATCACCTGTTTATCAAGGGTCAGGATTTTGGAACTCTAAATGATTTTAATGAGATGTTCTATAAAAGTGATGAGTTAATGTGATGTAAAAAGCAAGATTCAATCTGGTGAACGAGAGTTAACTGACAGAGGAGATTGACGCGTATGCCTTTGTCTTTAAGATTGTTTATCAAGTATAGACATCAGCTCGTCCCATTCTCTTTTACCAATATTACTTTCTTCTCTAGTAACGTTTTCCCCTTTAATTAATTTACGAATTATGTCTAAACCAGTTCTTGAAATACAAGCTGATTCTAGGCAATATTCAACAAAGGCATTGTAGGCCAATGGGACCCACTTCTTTATTATATCCAGCATAACTTCTGCATAAACTCTGATTTCATATTGGGCATGCTTATCAGCTCTAAGCTTCAAAAAATGAAGGAGATTATGCAGGTCTATTTTCCAATAAAATTGCGTGTAGTAATTAAGCATTAGGTTAGTTCTGGCAATTTCTCTTGCAAGCCCCTGCTCAATAAATTTTTCATAATGAGAATATACTAAATTAGAGTCATTTGTTAGAGAATCTATTATTTCCTTTGAGGTATCTGGATCAAAAGCTTCCCCGCTACCTTGTTTATTATTGTCAGATTGTTTTGCAACTTGTTCTGGTTTAGGTGTATAAAATTCATTATCAAGTATTGAATACCTTGCTGAATATTCATTCACATTTGCAGTTCTATGCCTTATCCATTGCCTTGCAACAAAAATTGGAAGTTTCACGTGAAACTTAATTTCACACATTTCAAATGGAGTTGTATGATGATGTCTCATTAAATACTTTATAAGTGCTTCATCCTGACTTATCTGTTTTGTTCCCTTGCCATAAGAAACACGAGCAGCTTGAACTATAGCGCTATCAGAGCCCATATAATCCATTACTCGAATAAATCCATGATCTAGTACCTTATGCTCCTCGTACAGAATTTCATCTATTTCTTTCACTGTGACTCGTTTAGTTGTTTCATTCATAGTATGTCCTCAAGATGAAATGGAGATATCAGCTCCACATGAATTGAGTTTTTCGTGCATTGCTTCATATCCTCTCCATAAATGATGCGAATTGTTTATTATAGTTTCTCCACTGGCTACCAAAGAAATAAGTATCAAAGCTGCTGTTGACCTTAAATCAGTGGCACATAGATTAGCTCCAGATAAGCTTTTTATTCCACTTATAGTAGCTTTGCTTTTCTCGATGCTGATATTAGCGCCTAACTTTCTCAATTCATCTGCATGTGCAAATCTGTTTTCAAAAATGTTCTCTTCAATTACTGATATCCCATCAGCGATGCACATTGCAGACATCAGTTGTGGTTGCATATCACTGGGGAAATTTGGATAAGGGTTTGTTGCAATGTTAGCAGACCTAATAGAGCAATTTTTTCTGGAAATCATAACCCCCTCATTATATGGTTCAACATTAGCCCCTATAGCTTTCAATTCATTCACAATACATCTTATATCAGATAGACTTACTCCTTCTAACTCCAACTTACCACCGGTTATTATAGCAGCTAGTGCATAGGTGCCTGCTTCTATGCGATCTGGTATTATTTTATGAACACATCCATTTAATGCTTCAACTCCTGTTATTGTGATCCTTGTATCACTAATCTCAATATTAGCACCCATTTTCTTTAGGAACTCTATTAAATCAAGAACTTCCGGCTCTGTTGCAGCATTGTTTATTATTGTCACTCCTTCTGCAAGTGTTGCTGCCATTATTATATTTTCTGTTGCACCAACGCTTATTTTCTCAAGTGTAACTTCTTTTCCTTGTAGCTTTCCTTTCACTGTTGCAATTATATTACAGCCTTCAACTTCAATTTTAGCTCCCATTTCTTCTAATGCTTTGATATGCATATCAACGGGACGCTTTCCGATATTGCATCCACCAGGAAAGACTGTTGTGATTTTACCAAATCTACTAAGCATTGGACCCAATATTAGAAAAGAAGTTCTTAGCTTACTTGCGGTTTTATATGGCATCACGTGATTGTTGATATTGCTGCAGTCAATTTTCAAAGTATGGTTCGCTTTATAATTTTTATTGTGCATAAAGTTCACTTCTGCTCCAAGACTTTCAAGCAACTTAGACATTAGATGCACATCAATTAAATCAGGTACATTATGCAAAATTACCGGGAAGCTACTCAATAGACTTGCTGCCATTATTGGTAAAATAGCATTCTTTGAACCATTGATCTTGATTTTTCCAACCAGGGGTTTGTAGTTATTTCTTATTAATATCTTGTGCATTTAATTAAGCTAGATCTTACCAAATAAGTATAGTAAATCGACAGTAAAAGGCAAATTACAGATAATATAGCTATCACAGATCATAATGTTCGTACATTTTAGCTATTCAGCAGCAGAATTGATTACACTTGTCCAAAGATGAGCGATGCATTAGTGCCACCAAAACCAAACGAATTAGAAAGCGCATATTGAATTTTATGCTCCTGAGCTTTAAACGGTACAAAATTTAAATCACATCCTTCTGAAGGTTTATGTAAATTTAAGGTTGGCGGAATAATTCCATTATTTAACGCAAGAATACTGAATATTGCTTCAACGCTCCCTGCAGCACCAAGTAAATGTCCTATAGAAGATTTAGTTGAAGAAACAGGTATTTTATAAACGTAGTCACCGAATAACTGTTTCATTGCTATTACTTCAATTTTATCTCCAAGTGGTGTTGAAGTTCCATGTGCATTGATATACCCTACTTGATCGGGATTAATTTGTGCACTCTTTAAAGCAAGCTGCATTGCCTTAAATGCGCCTCTTCCTTCTGGATGTGGTGCTGTAATGTGGTGCGCATCTCCTGTGAGTCCGTACCCAACCAGTTCAGCATGTATTTTTGCCCCCCTTTTTTTTGCATGTTCGTATTCATCCAGCACCAATATACCTGCTCCTTCACCCATGACAAATCCATCGCGTTCTTCATCCCATGGCCTTGAAGCTTCTTCCGGTTTATCGTTAAATTTAGTTGATAACGCCTTCATAGATGCAAAACCTGCAATTCCAACTCTACACAGTGCACTTTCTGCTCCACCTGCAATCATAACATCCGCTTCACCAAGTTTTATAGTTCTTGCTGAGTTTATGATTGCATGCGCACCTGTTGCACATGCGGTTACTGCTGAATCGTTTGGACCTGTAAATTCGTATTTAATAGAAATATGGCCAGATATCAAATTTATTAGACTTGCAGGGACAAAAAATGGACTGACACGTCTGGGCCCTTTTTCCTGCATGGTAATAACATTTTCCTGAATTGACGGAAGACCACCTATACCAGAGCCAATAGTCACACCAACACGTTCCCGATTGATATTTTGGCTTTCCAAAATTAATGAATCATCTACTGCCTGAATAGCTGCTGCAATACCGTAATGGATAAAACGATCTGTCCTTTTTGAGTCTTTCTCAGAAATATAATCTAGTGGATTGAAATGGTGCTTAATGTTGTCTGATTGCAACGGCACCTGCCCTGCAACCTTGCAAGCAAGATCAGAAGAGTCAAATCTATCCGTATTGATTGCTTTTATGCCAGACTCACTTTTTATTAGCCTTGACCAAGTGTTGTCAACATCTGCCGCTAGTGGAGTGATTAAACCAACACCAGTGACTACTACTCTTCTGCTCATTTAACACTAACTATTAGCCTTTTTTATTATTAATGTACTCAACTATTTGCTCCATAGTTTCCATTTTTTGTGCATCTTCATCTGGAATTTCTATTCCGAACTCTTCTTCTGCTGCCATGATGATTTCAACTGCATCTAAACTGTCTGTACCATGCTCCGAAAGCTTTGAAGAGCTGTTGAATTTCTCTACATCCTTACTAATGTGCTCTAGTATAATCTTTTTCACTTTTTCTTCTATGTCTTCTCTAGTGCTCTTTGCTAGTTCGCTATTCACATTTCTTACCAAAAAAATAACCTATTCTTTGATGTTATAAAAAATTTTTATGTTTGCAATATCTTTTATAACTGGTAAACTACAGTAAAGTTTTCTACTGCCCTAGCTGGCTAGCGTTACGTGCTAAACAATTAACAATTCAAAAATGCTAGACGAAACAACAAAAAATTTGCTTATTGTAGAAATAAATAAACTTTTACCAGAAAATAGCGAGAATAAGCTTATATCAGCTATGCGTTATATACTCCTTGCTCCTGCAAAACATATACGCTCCTTTTTAGTCGTAGCTTCATCGCGAGTGTTTAACGCGGAAGCTAAAAAAGTAATATCAGTTGCTGCAGCCATTGAATTTGTTCATGCTTACTCTCTAATTCACGATGATTTACCATGCATGGACAACAGTGATACTCGCAGAAGCCAGCTAAGCTGCCATAAAAAATTTGATGAAGCAACAGCAGTGCTTGCCGGAGATGCACTACTTACTCTGGCTTTTGAGGTATTATCTTCGTTAAATGAGAAACGCTGTGAGATCATAAAAGTTCTTTCTCAGGCAATAGGAATGAGGGGAATGGTGGGAGGACAGGCTTTAGATATTAACAGTGAGCATATAGATTTTAGCCCCCAACCCTCTGTCATTCAAGTAGCGGACACTGGGATCCAGAAGGCTTTGCCTACAAGCATTTCGTGCAAAAAGCCATGCGATGGTGGAGCTGAACATGAAATGGATTCCAGTGTCAGCTACTTGCATGACACCCTTTCTACCTTAAAACCACAACATTCGTACGGCTGTATGTATAACGCTGGAATGACGTCGGGCCAAGCTGATAAAATAAAAGAAATTCATTTGATGAAAACCGCAAAACTATTTGCAGCTTCATGTGAAATAGGTGCTATAATAGGGGGTGCTACAGATGAACAACGGAGAGCATTATATAACTATGGAATAAATCTAGGGCTTATCTTTCAAGCTAAGGATGATATTGAAGACTACGAACAAGATAAAACAAATAATCTTATGTCTGTACTTGGTAAAAGTGAAGTAGAGGACTATATAGACGGCCTCTTTAAACAAGGCTTGGATAATTTGAGTGCGCTTTCAGGGGGTACTAATTATTTATATGATTTATTGAATCAAGTAAAGAAAGATGGTTAGAAAAATTATATTACAAATGCTTATTTCCGTAGTAATGATTCTCACTTTAACTTCTGCTTTTGTGTTTACTATTGTCTATATAAACAAAGGTAAACCGGAAAAAAAGGACAAGCTTTATGAGATAAATGCCACGCATGGTGGTTTGATACAGACGATAGCACATTACCTAGTGAAGCCAATACTTGAATCAGCACTTGACCGCTATATTGAAAAGCATGGGCTAACAGAATATTTAGAAGAAATGACGCAGCAAAAAGAAGAAGATTCGATAAATTTTTATGAAATTACTGAAGGCAGTGGCAGCAAGGCTTTCTGTGGCCTGGAAGTCCTATTGCAAATATATAAAATTTCTAATAATAACTCAGCAACACTCCCTAGCAGAGTTTCCGATGTTACTTTGAAAATAGGTCAAGATGACCTAAAAGAAGTGAGTTTAGGGGTAATAGGTATGAAAGAAGGCGGAGAGCGTGTAGTTACTATTGCCAATGATAACAAAATGAATTTTAATTCTTATTACGTCAAACTGATCGAAGTAAAGGATAAATATCCCGACTCAGTAAATAATCTGATGGTTTTTAATGACTTAATTAACAAGACTGGAAAACAAGTAAGGTGCGGTGATGAGATATCGGTTAAATATAGCGTAAAGGAGCATAATGGGGAATATATAGTCAAAGATCAAACAGTGCAATTTAGGGTTGGCGATAAAAAAATACCACTTGCTATAGAGCTTGGAGTTGTGGGAATGAGAGCTGGTAATAAAAGAACTATTCTTTCTCCGCCTGACCTTTTGACTATTACTGACGATATGTTAATAAAAGACATAGATTATGATGAAGAAAATATCTCAATAATTGACTTAAGCTTAGATGTTAAGCAAGAGGTCGCAGCACACCATTCTACTGTTGAAAAACAGCCTAAAGAATATAGCTGAAATTTTAGGTCTACTGGCTAATCTTCTGAACACTCTCTATACTACTTAAAGTAGGCTTTTCGTTTTTCCTAAAGTATAAACTTAGATAAATCCAATTGCTTCGAAATTGATTCAAGTTTATCTTTTACATACTTGCTGTCTATAATGAATTCTTCGCTATTTTTCTCAGAAGCAATGAAACTTATTTCATCTAAAAGCTTCTCCATGACAGTGTAAAGCCTTCTTGCGCCTATATTTTCCACTTGCCTATTAACTGTAAACGCTATTTCAGCTATGGTTTTTATACCATCATCAGTGAACTTAAGCGTCACATTTTCTGTTTTCATTAAAGCTATGTACTGCTTTAACAAACTAGATTCTGGTTCCTTTAATATTCTTATTAAATCCTCTTGAGTAAGTGCCTTAAGTTCTACCCTGATCGGTAATCTGCCCTGCAATTCCGGTAAGAGGTCAGATGGTTTAGACTGATAAAAAGCACCAGATGCAATAAATAATATATAGTCTGTTTTTACATGGCCATACTTAGTTGTAACAGTTGTTCCTTCAAGTAATGGTAACAGATCGCGTTGCACTCCTTCTCTGTTTACTTCACCTTTTACTTCTGTACGCGCTGCAATTTTGTCTATTTCATCCAAAAATACTATACCATCATTACTAACAAGATCAATGGCTTCTTTGATTATTTTATCTTCATCCATTAGCCTTTCACTTTCTTCATTAATTAATATTTCACGCGCTTCTTTTACCTTCACCGTAATAGTTTTTGTTTTTTTGCTCCCGTTAAACATCTTGCCCATTATTTCTGTTACATTCATCACACCAACTTGCCCACCTGGCATGCCTGGTATATCGAAAGTAGGTAACATACTCTTGCTCTCTCTGACGTTAATAGAAACTTCTCCGTCCTCAAACTCTTTATTCCTCAACCTTTCTCTAAAAATTTTTTTACTCTCTTCGGTTGCATCTTCGCCTACCATAGAGTTTACTATTGTTTTCTCAGCTAAAATTAAAGCCTTTTTAGCTAAGGCTTTACGGGCTTTCTCTTTAACTAAAACTATTGCTGCATCAACTAAATCGCGTATTATCGAATCAACGTCACGTCCAACGTATCCTATTTCAGTAAACTTCGTTGCCTCAATTTTTATAAACGGTGCACCGGCAAGTTTTGCTAAGCGGCGAGCTATTTCAGTTTTACCAACTCCTGTATGACCGATCATCAATATATTCTTAGGTATGATTTCATCACGCAATGGAAATGGAACCTGATTGCGACGCCAACGATTTCTGAGCGCAATAGCAACAGCACGCTTTGCGTCATCCTGTCCGATTATGAATCTATCCAATTCTTTAACTATCTTCTGTGGTGGCAGGTCATCTAACAAAACTTGAGTACTGTCATTAACTTGAACATCGCTTTCATTTGAATCAAAACCACTCTTAGTATCTTTATAGAGGTCATTTTTTTCATCGTAGGTGTCACTACTACAAGACCGCCCTTCTGAAAGGGTTATGGGCTGATTGGAAAAATTGGTGCATAAAGTTTTTTGCTTGGAAGACATATCACTCCTCTATTTTTTCAATAATTACATTATGATTTGTATAAACACATATATCGGCAGCTATCTTCATAGCCTTTTTCGCAATTTCCTCTATTGATATTCCTTTAATATCAATTAAAGCTCTTGCTGCAGATAGAGCAAAATTTCCCCCAGAGCCAATAGCTGCGACTCCATCTTCAGGCTCAAGAACATCACCTGTTCCCGTAATTACTAATGAAATAGATTTATCTGCAACGATCATCATAGCCTCTAATTTCCTCAGATATTTATCCATTCTCCAGTCTCTTGCAAGTTCAACACATGCTCTCATTAATTGTCCTGGGTGCTTGTCAAGTTTAGATTCTAGTCTTTCAAAGAGAGTAAATGCATCGGCTGTTGTTCCAGCAAAACCGGCAATTACAGAATCACCAGAAAGACGCCTAACTTTTTTTGCTCCGGATTTTATAACAGTGTGGCACATTGAAACCTGTCCATCACCTATTACTACTACGCTTTTATCTTTTCTAATTGACAGTATAGTAGTTCCGTACATTTTATTGTTATCGTGTTGAATCATTTTTCTATCACTTTAAATAAGAATCTCATTATACTTTAATCTTCAGTCAAATTTGCTAAATATGTTTAATTATAGCTTATAATATAATACCTTCCTTATAACATTTAAAGTGCAGATGCAAAACATAATTCACCCAAATTTGGAAAAAAGTATAAATAATTGGTTCGAAGCAAAATTTAACGGCCTTACATTGCCATTTTATAGCTCTATAGATCTTAGAAACTCTGGCTATAAAATCGTTCCAGTAGACGCTAATTTATTTCCTGCGGGGTTCAATAACTTAAGTGAAGAATCAAGAACGGTGGCGGCAAGATCAATAAAAAGCTACTTTGAAAAAAAACAATATAAAAAGGTTCTGATAATACCGGAAAATTATACACGCAATAAAATGTATATAGAAAACGTATTTGTTATAGAGAAAGTACTGCAACTCGCAGGTTTTGAAACTAGAATTGGTCTTTTACATAATGAAGTATACAATTTAATAGAACCGTATGAAGCTATTGTGAAGGAAACCTCTCTATTAAAGACAACTTCAGGATTTGTGCCTGATGTTATTATACTGAACCGTGATATGACGAGCCACATTCCAGACACGCTAAAAGACGTAAAGCAAGATATAGTACCAAGCCCACTATACGGTTGGCATAGCAGACAGAAATCTAAGTATTTTGAAATCTATCAAGAATTAGCGTCCGAATTTTGTAGCGAATTTAAAATCGACCCATGGCTTATTTCTGTGCTTACAGAGAGCTGTGATGGAGTTGATTTTGATGATGATTCGTCACTAGGAGCAGTAGCAACTAAAGTTGACCAAATATTGTCTCTAGTGCAAAAAAAATATGAGGAACATGAAATAAAAACACAACCTTACGTTTTTATCAAAGCAAGCAATGGCACATATGGGATGGGCATTATAACAGTAACAAGTGGAGAGGAAATATTAAACCTCAATAAAAAAAAACGTCATAAAATGAAAAAGATAAAAGAAGGAATAGCAATCAATAGCGTTATTATACAAGAAGGCGTACCAACCATTGACATATTTAAAAGCAGTTCTGCAGAACCGCTAATATACTATATAGGAAATACTCCAACATGTTACTTATACCGATGCAATAGCAGGAAAGATGTATATTCTAGCTTGAATGCCACTGACTGTGAGTTTCATGATGTTAGCCAGGTTGTGGAAGGTAAAATTCTGTCACTTTGGAGTATTGTTAGCAAATTGGCAGTACTAGCGTTGGCAGTAGAAATAAAATCTTTTCACCTCTAACCTACTTCCACAGTGGTGTCATTGTGCTGAGTAGGGTGAGTGTTATCAAGTCCAGTAGAAGGATCAGTACTATTAACCGGTTGATTGACGAACTTATCGATATTTGATATTAAATATGCTAGACTTAATATTATACTAACTGTTACGCTTAAGTTGAAATTATAGATTATACCACTACCCAAATCTATTGGTATGGTTGCAGTTTCCATTCTTTTTAATATGAAGCTTAACAAGCCCAATGACAAAGTTATTGTGCTGAAAATAACGCCCTTCCCATATTCAGCAGACTTTTTAGGATCCTTATTATCCAGATACTTCTTCCATGTATAATAACAGCTTATGAATTCTGAAAATAGAAATAGGACTGTTGATGTTAAACCAATATAACTTATTATATCTTTATTGTTTCCAGCTAAGAAATGAATGATTTTTGTCTGCATCAATATTCCTATGATACAGTGTGTCAAGAAGGCCAAGCTACCTACAACCTGTACTGATTTTTTAGGTTCATTTTTATCATCTTGAGGTCTATATCCAGCCAAGCTGAGTCCGGAATGAAGAATATATAATGCTGATGTTGGTAATTTTATTAACTTGGCAATATCTGATACAGCAGAAATACTGGGTCTGTTATTGTCAATAAACTCACAGCAAAATTGCAGTGAAATCTTACACAATAGGGCTGTTAAACCTACTGCAATACAATACATCTTTCTGAGATCATGGTTATGGGCAGCGTGTACCCTTTGTGTGAACGTGCTCGATTTCTTTTTTAGCTTACTTGGCATGAAATAGTTAATAAAATAATAACTTTCTGTTATTCTATCACATAAAATCCTAAAAGAAAAGCACTATAAATCAGGATCTTAAGGAAGATTTATGCATAAATCAGCCAAGCATTTAATAAACAAGGGATCGATACTGAGAGTTGGCACGCGAAAGTAATATCCATCCTTGATAATTGCTTTATATTCTACATCAAGTTCCACAAGTGTTTCTGAATGCTCAGAAACAAAAGACATAGGTGATAGAACTACAGGTACACCATCAGCTTTTGCGCGTAATAGCTCACTTTCAGTGCTTGGCTCTAGCCATTTTACAGGACCAATCTTACTCTGATAACATATTGACCAATCTAAGTTATTGATAGCTAGCTTTTCTACTATTAGTCTTACTGTTTCTTCCACCTGTGAAGCGTAAGGGTCGCCTTTTTTAATAACACTAAGAGGAAGGCTATGGGCTGAAAATAGGACTCTTGGCTTATCGATTCTGCTGGCTAATTTGTAATGCTTAGCTATTAAATTAGCGTGAGCTTTAATAAAGTCTTCGTTATTATAATAATGGTGAATTATTTTTATATTGCACTTTAGACCATGGTTTTTAGCATTTTTTTGCCAATTTTCGATGGATGATAAAGTTGTGGTAGTTGAATATTGAGGGTATAGTGGCAGCAAAATTACTTCATCAGGATCAAATTGTTTTACACTTTTAATAACTTCGTCAGCAAATGGATGCCAATAGCGCATGCAGATGAATACTTTGGTTAGTTTTGGTGTCATTCCAGCGCGTGACGCTGGAATCCAGTTTTTTTTTCTAGATCCCAGTGTCTGGGCACTGGGATGACAAAAGACAGGTTTGTTAAGTTCTTGTTCAAGCGCTTCAGCTTGCATTTTTGTATTCTCCAGAATTGGCGATTTACCTCCAATTTCCTCGTATATTTTTTGTGCAGTATTTTCTCGTTTTGCAGATATAAACTTTGCTAAAAGAAACCGAAAAGGGTTTGGTAGACTTATTATTCTTCTATCATAAAAAAGGTTGAATAAAAAAGGACGGACCGCATTCAGTGAGTCAGGTCCACCAAGGTTAAATAAAATGACAGCCTTTTTCATTTGGTCTTTTGCAAATAATTGTTAAAACTACAAGGTTACTTTTTGCCGTCGTTCCAGCGCGTGATGCACAACAACATTGTGATTTGAGGGCTATTTCTACTAAGATGGTGTCATCCCAGCGCTCCGACACTGGGATCCAGGATTTTACTAAATTGGTAAGTATAAAAGCGTTATGTGAAAACAACGTCCTCGATGAAATTGTGTGAAAGTGCTGGATTCCAGACTGGAATGACAAAATAGAATACACTTAAATAACAGAAAAGAGGCACATTCAGGCTCCGCAACAAGTTGCTTTTGGGGTGCCTATAAACTCAGCTATAGGCTCATCAAATTTAGTTATAGGCACTAAATTTCTCACACTGGCATACAACAAATGGCCAGACCTCTGCAGGTTACTCTTGGTGAATGTGAAGCTCCAATCGAAAAACGTATCGACAAGAAGACTTGGCACGATTTCAAGAAGTTCAACAGCAGCTAAAGATAGCATGATACAACTTTGAAGAATCTTCAGAGGAAAAACTAAAAATGCAACGAAAAAAGAGGTGTTACTTGACTCACCCACTTGGTTAGGCGAATTATACTCAATATGCTTTCTATTTTGATCAAAAATAGGGAATTTTATGGAATCTTTTTTAAATTCCTTACTCACTGTTTCTTTTGAGCAACCTGTTTGTTTTTCTAATAACTTTTCACGTAGATTAAAAGTTCTGACAATAAAACATGTAGCTATCATTAAGGCAGCGCATACGAGTGCGCATTGTAGAAGACCAGTGAATGCAAGGCAAACAAGCGGTACTATGATTATCATTTCAAGAAATGGAATAGTATTCCTTTTCATTGCAAAGGCAGCACCTTCTTTTAATTTTGTATTATGATGTGAGCTATATTCCAAATAACTTAAAAATGCCAAACTAAAAGTCAAAAACCCTTTTGTTCCACAAAAAATTGATGACTTTAAGTTATTGACCAATTTTTTAGCGGTAGATTCAGTTTCAACCGGTTGTTTGGTAGTAGATTCAGGTTTTTCATTAGTTTTTTTACAACAAGTATGCATACAATACTCCCTTGATGGTTTGTTTTTAATTATAGATAAAAAATCACTTCTATGAAATTAAAATTTGTAATAAAATAAATCTATAAATGTACTATTCTATATAAGGAAATAATATGGCAATTGAGAAGACACTTTCAATCTTAAAACCTGATGCAGTAAAAAATAATATTACAGGCAAGATAAATTCATATATTGAAAGCTCTGGGCTGAAGATTATAGCACAAAAAATGATGTTACTGACAAAAAAACAAGCAGAGCTATTTTATGAAATTCATAAAGATAGACCTTTTTTTGGGGAGTTAGTGGAATTTATGACTTCTGGTCCTGTGATAGTTCAAGTTTTAGTTGGTGAAAATGCAGTAAGTAAATACAGACAAATCATGGGAGCTACCGATCCAAAGCAGGCAGATAAAGGCACAATCAGGGGTGATTTTGCTGATGATATTAGTGAAAATAGAGTACACGGTTCGGATAGTCTAGAAAACGCTCGTAAGGAAATAGCTTTCTTTTTTGCTGAATGTGAGTTGGTGTAGTCAACTCAGATTGGCGTCATCCAAGTAGCTGACAACATAGAAACGAAAAACCTACTTGACAAACTCCGCCAGCCCCCTTATCATAAGAATGAAGCTATTTATTTATCTTCTCTGTACAGATTAAATGACAAAAAAACTCACGTATCTGGCGTCTCATGTTTAATTTTTTGCACTATGTGCACCTTATGTCTTTATAAAACTTCTACCTACATAAGCTGAAACGCGCTTATAAAGCGTTTAAAACATAAAAAAACGCCAACTTAAAAAATGGATAGTGAATAACTAGCTACCCTAGGGTTTCTTTTGCCTTTTTTTCTGTTTAGTAAAT